>NZ_CAXWGV010000001.1:0-278457 GCF_964266725.1 Tessaracoccus sp. O5.2
ATCGTCAGCTCCATCCGTGATGGTGCTCACGCGGAGGTCCTCACCCGAGGCAACGACACACCTAACCGGAGGTTTCTACCCGAGGCAACGACCCCGCACAAGCGGAGGTTTCTGATGAGTCAACTCGGGGCATTGCGTGTCGCGCCCGCGTGTGGGCACAATGGGCGCACACCTGGGCGGGCCTGATCGCAGGGGAAGGCAATCCGGCCCAACCAGGAGGTACCCAGATGACTGTTCGTGTCGACACGACCAGCCGCCCCACGGCGCGGGGGATGATCTTCGTCCACTCCGCGTCGGCCGCGCTGTGCCCGCACATCGAATGGGCCGTGGGTGGAGTCCTGGGCGGCCGCACCCACCTACCCTGGACCCCGCAGCCTGCTGAACCCGGGACGCGCCGGGCAGAGGTGTCGTGGACGGGTCCCGTCGGGACCGGGGCGGCCCTCGCCAGCGCACTCTCGGCGGTGTCCCGGCTCCGGTTCGAGGTGACGGAGGAACCCACCGCGGCCAGCGACGGCCAGCGCTTCTGCTACACGCCGGGCCTCGGGGCGTTCAGCGCCGTGACCGGCGTCCACGGCGACATCCTGGTTCCGGAGGACCGGCTCAAGCATGCGGTGGCCACCGACGCGCTCGGCGGAGAGCCGGTGCTCAAGGCGCTGGAACGACTCCTGGGGGTGCCGTGGGACGAGGAGCTGGAGGTGTTCCGCCACGCCGGCGAGGACGCCCCGGTCCGCTGGTTGCACCAGGTGGTGTGACCGGGGCGCCGCCCGTCAGGCGGTGATGTTCTCGTTGGTGACGACGATCGCGACGTTGTGGCCGCCGAACCCGAACGAGTTGTTGACCGCGGCCAGGTCGCCCTGGGGGAGCGGCCGGTTGCTGGTCGCCACGTCGATGCCGAGGTCCGGCTCGATGCGGTCGACGTTGATGGTCCCCGGGACCATGCGCTCGCGCAGGGCCAGCACGGTGGCGACCGTCTCCAGCGCTCCGGCGCCACCGAGCAGGTGCCCGGTCATCGACTTGGTCGACGTGACGACGACGTGCTCGACATCGGTGCCCAGCGCCGTGCGGATCGACCCGGCCTCCGTCACGTCCCCCTGCGGCGTCGAGGTGCCGTGGGCGTTGATGTGGACGATGTCGCGGGCGGTGAGACCGGCTTCGCGCAGGCCCTTGATCATGGCTTGCGACTGGCCGTAGCCGTCGGGATCCGGCTGCACGAGGTCGTGGCTGTCGGCCGTGATGCCGGCGCCGGCCAGCGTCCCGTAGATCTTGGCCCCGCGGGCCTTGGCCGACTCGAGGGTCTCGATCACCATCAGCGCGGCACCTTCGCCGAGGACGAAGCCGTCGCGGTCGACGTCCCACGGCCGCGACGCGCGCTCGGGCTCGTCGTTGCGGCGCGACAGCGCCTGCATCTGGCCGAAGGCGCCGATGGGCAGCGGGTGGATGACCGCCTCGCCGCCGCCGACGAGCACGACGTCGGCGCGACCGAGACGGATCATGTCGAGGCCGAGCGAGATGGCCTCGTTCGAGGAGGCGCAGGCGGACACGGGGGTGTGGACGCCGGCGCGGGCATGCACCTTGAGGCCGAGGTTCGCGGCGGGAGCGTTCGCCATGAGCATGGGGATCGTGAACGGCGACACCCGCCGCACGCCCTTCTCCTTCATGACGTCCCAGTTGCTGAGCAGCGAGTGGAGGCCGCCGATGCCGGTGGCGCACACGACACCGAGGCGGTCGGGGTCGACCGGGTTGTCGGCGCCCAGGCCGAAGCCGGCGTCGGCCCACGCCGCGAGGCCGGCGACCTGCATGAGCTGCGTGGAGCGGTCGAGCTTGCGCGCCTCGACCCGGTCGATGACCTCGGTGGGCTCGACGGCGGCCTTGGCCGCGATGCGGGTGGGCAGCTCCTGGGCCCACTCCTCGGTGAGGGCCACGACGCCCGAGCGGCCGGCGAGCAGGCCGGCCCAGGTGCTCTCGACGTCGCCGCCGAGGGGGGTGGTGGCGCCGAGGCCGGTGATCACGACGGTCTGGGACATGGGTCTCCTCGTCAGCAGGCAGGAAGGTGGAAGGTGGGGACGGCCCGGCGGGCCGTCCCCGACGCGTCAGTTGGCGGCGCGCTCGATGTAGGCGACCGCGTCGCCCACGGTCTTGAGGTTCTTGGCGTCCTCGTCGGGGATGGACACGCCGAACTTGTCCTCGCAGGCGTAGATGATCTCGACCATCGACAGCGAGTCGACGCCGAGGTCGTCCACGAAGGACTTGTCGAGCTGGACGTCCTCTACGGCGACGCCGGCGATGTCGTTGACGATCTCGGCGAGGTCGGTGCGGATCTCTTCAGTGCTGGCCATGCTGGCTCCTTCTTTCTGGTGTGGTGCGATCAGGGCAGGATCAGGGTCTGGCCCGCGAACACGAGTCCCGCGCCGAAACCGATGATCAGTGCACTGTCACCGCTCTTGGCCTGCCCGGATTCGAGCAGGGCCTCCATCGCCAGCGGGATCGACGCCGCGGACGAATTGCCCATGTTGACGATGTCGCGGGCGACCACGACGTCCTCGGGCAGCTTGAGGTGGCGCAACATCGAATCCGTGATCCGGTTGTTCGCCTGGTGGGGGATGAAGCAGTCGAGCTCCTCGGGCGTCAGACCCGAGGCCGTGAGCGTCTCGACGGCCTTCTCGACGATGGCGGTGGTGGCCCACTTGAAGACCTCGCGGCCCTCCATGTGGATGAACGGCCCCGCGGCGCCGGGCTCGACATCGCGCCAGTCGTCGACCTCGATGACAGAGTGATCCTCCGGCTTGGAGCCCCACACAGTCGGGCCGATCGCCGGGGTGTCGCTGGGTCCAACGACCACGGCGCCGGCGCCGTCGGAGAACAGGAACGCCGTCGAGCGGTCCGACATGTCGGTGTACTTCGACAGGACCTCGACGCCGATCACCAGGACGTGCGTAGCCGATCCGGCGCGCACCATGGACTCGGCGAGGCCGACGCCGTAGGAGAATCCCGCGCAGGCCGCCGACAGGTCGAACGCGGCGGGTGAGTCCATGCCGAGATCCTCGGCGAGGATGGCGGCCAGCGACGGGGTCTGGCGGTAGTGGGAGATCGTGGACACGATCACGGCGTCGATGTCGGCGGGCTGCAACCCGGCCCGCTCGATGGCCTTCCGGCCGGCCTCGGCGCCGAGGGTCTCCGCGTCCTCACCCTCGGCGACCCAGCGCCGCTCCTTGATGCCGGTGCGCTGCGTGATCCACTCGTCGGAGGAGTCGATCATCGTGCACATCTCGGCATTGGTGACGACGCGGCTGCCGCGGGCGCCGCCGACCGACATGACGCGGGCGTACTGCGCGCCCGTGGAGGACTGGAGGGGCATGTGTGACCTACTCGGATCTAGGCGGACTGGCGGTGGGTGCGGCAGAACTCGGCCGCGTCCGCCAACTGGTCGGGGGTGTTGAGGCTGAACAGCTCGACGCCCTTGAGATTGCGCTTCGCGATGCCGGTGAGGGTACCCGACGGGGGCAGCTCGAGGAGGCCGGTGACGCCGAGCTCCGCCATGGTCGCCATGCAGAGGTCCCACCGGACAGGGTTGGCCACCTGGGCGATCACGCGATCCAGAGCGTCGCGCCCTGACGCGACGACCGCGCCGTCCGCGTTGCTGAGCAGCCGCGTGCCGGGGTCGCTCACCTGCACCTGGGCCGCCGCGGCCGCGAGCCGGTCGACGGCGGGCGCCATGTGCACGGTGTGGAAGGCCCCTGCCACGCTGAGCGGGATCAGCCGGGCGCGTCGCGGCGGCTCGGCGGCGAGCGCCTCGAGTTCCTCGACGGTGCCCGCGGCGACGATCTGGCCCGAGCCGTTGTTGTTCGCGGCGGTGAGACCGGCGGCGGCGATGGCCGCCAGCACCTCGTCCCGGTCGCCGCCGATGACCGCGGTCATGGAGGTGCGGCGCAGCGCCGAGGCGTCGGCCATCGCGAGGCCGCGCTCACGCACGAGCGTCAGGGCGTCGGTAGCGGTCACCACGCCCGCGAGGGCGAGGGCTGCCAGCTCTCCGACGGAGTGGCCGGCGACGACGTCGGCCTCGGCGCCGAGCCGCGCCGCGACGGCGAGACCCGCGCCGACGAGCAGGGGCTGCGCGATGGCGGTGTCGCGGATGGTCTCGGCGTCGGCCTGCGTGCCGAAGTGCGCCAGGTCCAGCCCGCAGGCCTCGGAGTAGTCCGCGATGAGCGACGCGAACTCAGGGTCGTCGAGCCATGATGAGAGGAATCCGGGGGTCTGGGCGCCCTGACCCGGCGCGACGATAGCTAGCACGTCTCCCACTGTGCCGTGGCGGGCCCCCGCGATGCGGGCGCGAGACGCACGAAATGCCCGTGGGCCGTTTGTGGGGTTCCCACAAGCCGCGACCGGTGGCGGTCAGCTGTGGAGCCGTCCGAGCGTGATCGCCATGCGCAGGACGTACGCCTCCCGCGCGTCGGTCGGGTTGTAGCCGGTGACCTCCTGGATGCGCTTGAGGCGGTACCGCACAGTGTTGGGGTGCACGAACAGCGCGCGCGCCGTCGCCTCCATCGACGATCCGCAGTCGAGGAACCCGACGCACGTCTCGAGGAGTTCCTTGTTGGCGGCCAACGCCGGGTAGATCTCCGAGGCCAACGTCCGCCGGGCGTGCCCGTCGCCGGCCAGCGCCCGCTCCGGGAGAAGGTCGACCGACAGCATGGTGCTGGGGCCCTCGGGCCACGCCTTCGCCGCCCGGTATCCGGACGCCGCGGCGCGGGCGGACCGGTGCGCCCCGGCCAGCCCGTCCACCGTGGGGCCGACGACGACGGGCCCCTCAGCGAAGAAGTCGTGGAGGCGCCCGATCCGCTCACACGTCTCGACGGGGTCGGCGACGCCGCCGCCGGCGATCACGACGAGCCGGTCGCCCTGGGGAGCGGCCAGGACGTCGAGCGTGAGCTTGGCGGCCGCCCGGCGGAGCCCGTCCAGCACCGCGGCGTCCTGCGGTGCCCCGCCGATAGCGACCACCACCTTCGAGTCCGTGCTCCAGCCCAGCGTGGAGGCCCGCGACAGCACGGACTCGTCGGTCTCCGCACGGACGACGGCGTCGACGATCGTCGCCTCGATCCGCGAGTCCCACGCGCCCCGGGCCTCGGCGGCGCGGGCGTAGATCGCGGCCGCGGCGAACGCCACCTCGCGCGAGTAGTGCACGATGCCGAGTTGGAGCGCCTGCCGGTCCCCGCGCGGCATGAGGTGCTGGATCTGTTCCTCCACGACGTCGGTGGTCGTGCGGACCAGGTCGACGGTCTGCTGCAGCGTGATCCGCCGGGCCATGGCGCGGGGAGCGGCGTCGAAGATGGACTCCGGGGCGAAGGGCTCCCCGGCGAACCACGACACGAACCCGTCGATGCCGGCGCGCGCCAGGATCCCGATCCAGGAGCGCGACTCGGCGTCCAACAGCGTGAACCACTCGTGGCGGGCGACCAGCGCGGTCAGCGTCGCGGTGTTCATCTCGGCGGTCGCCGACTGCAGGCGCTTGATCATGCCTGAGCGGACCCTGGCCGAGGAGATGAGCGCGGGAGCGGTCCCGGGGCGTACGTCCATCCCGTCAGCGTAGTGCGCCGCGACGCCCCGCCGCCGACTAGGCTGAGCGCCCATGGGACGCAAGGTGTTCGTCATCGGGATCGGCCCCGGCGGCTTCGGGCAGCTGACACTGGACGCCGTGGCGGCGATGAACGAGGTCGACGTCTTCCTCGTCGGCGACCATGCCGAGGACCAACCCGACCTCGTCTGGCGCCGCAGCGAGCTGCTCCGGCGACACGTGCAGCGCCCGCACCGCGTCATCACGGTCCTCGACCCGCAGCGAGAGCACCCGGGCGACGTGGACGCGGGCCGCCTGTCGACCTACAGCCACATCCTCGCCGGTCTCCCGCAGGACGCCACCGTCGGGTTCCTGGCGTGGGGCGATCCCGGCCTCTACGACTCGATCCTGCGCGTCGTCGACGCGCTCCGCGACACGCTGGCCGTGGACGTGACCGTCATCCCGGGCGTCAGCGCGCTGCAGGTGCTGGCGGCGGCCCACCAGATCGCCCTGAACGCCGGGGCGTCGGTGCACATCACCACGGGCGCGCGCCTGCTCAGCGAATACCGGCCGGACCTCGGCGACGTCGTCGTCATGAACGATCCCGACCTCGCCTGCCGCGGACTGGTGGCCGAGTTCCCCGATACCGAGGTCTTCTGGGGCGCCTACCTCGGCACGCCGGACCAGGTCCTGGCGAACGGGCCGCTGCGGACGGTGACCGACGACCTGGCTGCGCTACGCAGCAGGCTGGTGGACCACCACGGGTGGATCCAGGACACCTACCTGCTGCGTCCGGTGCCGTGAGCGGCGTGTTAACTCCCGGTAACACGTTCGCGGCGCCTCCGACGCCGGGCGGCCACCCCGCGCTACGTTGACCCTCGTTCACTGAGTGAAGGGGGTCGACGTGGAAGCGTTGACGACGTTGTTGGAAGAGATCGCGGGATTCGTGTGGGGACCGTTTCTCCTCATCCCGCTGTTGCTGCTGACCGGTCTGTGGCTGACCATCAAGCTGCGCGGCATCCAGTTCCGGACGTTGGGGTCCGCGCTGCGCCTCGCGCTGTGGGAGCGCAAGGACGCCGACGCCGAGGGAGGTGACATCTCCCAGTTCCAGGCGCTGACCACGGCATTGGCCGCCACGGTCGGTGTCGGCAACATCGTCGGTGTCGCCACCGCCATCTCCATGGGCGGGCCGGGAGCGCTGTTCTGGATGTGGGTCACCGGCCTGGTGGGCATGGCGTCCAAGTACTCCGAGGCCTTCCTGGCGGTCCGGTTCCGCACCGTGGACGCGAAGGGCGACGCCTCCGGTGGCCCGCAGTACTACCTGAAGAAGGCGCTGCCCGGCGGCTGGGGCGTGGCTCTCAGCATCATCTTCGCGGTCTTCGCGGTGCTGGCGAGCTTCGGCATCGGGAACATGACCCAGGCCAACTCGGTCGCGGCCAACGCCCAGAACGCCTTCGGCATCGATCCCCAGATCAGCGCCATCGTCATGGCGGTGTTCACGGGTCTGGTCATCCTCGGCGGGATCCGCGCGATCGGCACCGTCACGGCGGCCCTCGTGCCCTTCATGATCGTGTTCTACATCCTTGGTGCGCTCTACATCCTCATCGTCAACATCGTCGACGTGCCGGGCGCGCTCGCGCTGATCTTCGGCCAGGCGTTCACCGGGCCGGGCATGGCCGGCGGCGCCTTCGGCAGCTTCATGCTGGCCGTGCAGTACGGCGTCGCCCGCGGCATCTTCTCCAACGAGTCCGGCATGGGCTCGGCGGCCATCGCCGCGGCGGCCGCGCAGACCACGCACCCCGTCCGCCAGGGTCTGGTGTCCATGACCCAGACGTTCATCGACACCATCGTGGTCGTCTCCTTCACCGGTCTGGTGCTCGTCACGACGGGGGTGTGGGACGACGGGGAGAGCCCCGCGCTGCTCACGTCCATGGCCTTCAGTCACGGGCTGCCCGGGAACTGGGGCGGATACATCGTGGCGATCGGGGTCATCCTGTTCGCGTTCTCCACCATCCTCGGCTGGTCCTACTATGGCGACCGCTGCGTCGAGCGCCTGTTCGGCGCCCGCGCCACGCTGGCCTACCGCATCCTGTTCACGATCGTGGTCTACATCGGCGCCACCGTGCCGCTCGGCGTGGTCTGGGCGTTCGCCGACATCATGAACGGGCTCATGGCGCTGCCCAACCTCGTCGGTCTGCTGCTGCTGTCGGGCCTGATCGCGCGCGAGACGTCGCACTACCTCAAGAACGATCCGAAGCTACGCGCCAACCGCGCCCAGGTGGACGCGTTCATGGCCGACCAGGTGCGATGACCCTGGACCCGGTCGCGGTCCTGCGTGAGTACGCGTTCTGGCTGGAGCGCGGCCGCGCCGACACCTACCGGGTGCGCGCCTACCGGGAGGCGGCCGACGTGGCCGCCACCCTGCCCGCGGACCAGCGGCCCACCACCGTCGAGGGGTGGCGGGCCCTGCCGCGGTTCGGACCCAAGACGGCGGCGCTGGTCACCGAGGCCATGGCCGGGCGCGTCCCCGAGGCGCTCGCTCGCCGCCGGGAGGAGGGCGCCGCGTCGCTGGATCCCGCCGGCGACAAGCTGAGGGCGCTGCTGCGCGGGGACCTCCACACGCACACCACATGGTCCGACGGCGGGTCGCCCCTGCCCGAGATGGCCGAGGTCGCCGAAGCCCTCGGGCACGAGTACATCGCCATCACCGACCATTCGCCCCGGCTCACGGTGGCGCGCGGCCTGAGCCGGGAGCGCCTGCTGGAGCAGTGGGACGAGATCGACCGCGTCCAGCAGGGGCGCTCGATCCGCGTGCTGCGGGGATGCGAGGTCGACATCCTCGCCGACGGATCCCTCGACCGCGCCGAGGACCTGCTCGCCGGGCTCGACGTCGTGGTGGCCTCGGTGCACTCGGACCTCAAGGCGGACTCGGCGACGATGACCGCGCGCATGGTCCGTGCCGTGGCCCATCCCGCGACGACGGTCCTCGGCCACTGCACCGGCCGCAAGCTGCGCGGGGACGGGACGTGGCGCGGCCAGTCCACCTTCGATCCGGAGCTGGTCTTCGCGGCCTGCGCAATGTTCGGCGTCGCGGTCGAGATCAACGCGCGCCCCGAGCGCCAGGACCCCCCGCTGGACCTCATGCGCGCGGCCGCCGACGCGGGCTGCCTGTTCAGCATCGACTCGGACGCGCACGCGCCGGGCCAACTCGACTTCCTCACCTACGGCGCCGCCCGCGCTGCCGCCGCCGGCATCGACCCGGACCGCATCATCACGACGTGGCCCGTCGACCGCCTGCTCGAGCACTGCCGCCGCCACCGCTGACGCACCCGACCTGGGTCCGTTCCCACGAGCGCCGCGAGCCACTCAGTCAACCCGGGCACACCACCGCCGCGCGCGCTAGGGTAAGACATCCGGGCACCGCAGCGCGATGCCCACGCTGGACGTTTTTTTCATCGAGAGGAACTTTCGTGAGCCAGAACGAGGCCGGACCGATCCTCAACGGTCTGCCCACCAATCTGCCCGACATCGACACGGCGGAGACCGCGGAGTGGCTGGAGTCCCTCGACGGGGTCATCGACGCCGGCGGCCGCAACCGCGCCCGCTACGTCATGCTCAAACTGCTCGAGCGGGCCAGGGAACGTCACATCGGGGTGCCCTCGCTCACCGGAACGGACTACGTCAACACCATCCCCGCCTCCAGCGAGCCGGCCTTCCCCGGCGACGAGACGCTGGAGCGCGGCATCCGTCGCCTGCTGCGCTGGAACGCGGCCATCATGGTGCACCGTGCGCAGCGCCCCGGGGTGGGCGTCGGCGGGCACATCGCGTCCTATGCCTCGTCGGCCACGCTCTACGAAGTGGGCTTCAACCACTTCTTCCGCGGCAAGGACCATCCCGGCGGCGGCGACCAGATCTTCTTCCAGGGACACGCCTCGCCCGGCATGTATGCGCGCGCCTTCCTCGAGGGCCGCCTCGACGAGAACGACCTCGACGGCTTCCGCCAGGAGCACTCGCACTACGTCGACGGCGAGCTGCGGGCGCTGCCCAGCTATCCGCACCCGCGCCAGTTCGAGTCGTTCTGGGAGTTCCCGACCGTCTCGATGGGCCTCGGGCCCCTCAACGCGATCTACCAGGCGCAGTTCAACCGGTACCTGCACAATCGCGGCATCAAGGACACGTCCCAGCAGCGCGTGTGGGCGTTCCTGGGAGACGGCGAGATGGACGAGCCGGAGTCGCGCGGGGTGCTGCAGCTCGCCGCCAACGACGAGCTCGACAACCTCACGTTCGTGGTCAACTGCAACCTGCAGCGCCTCGACGGCCCGGTGCGCGGCAACGGCAAGATCATGCAGGAGCTCGAGGCGTTCTTCCGCGGCGCCGGCTGGAACGTCATCAAGGTCGTGTGGGGTCGCGGCTGGGATCCGCTGCTGGCCAACGACCACGAGGGCGCGCTCGTCAACCTCATGAACGCCACCACCGACGGCGACTTCCAGACCTTCAAGGCCAACGACGGCGCCTACGTGCGCAAGCACTTCTTCGGCCGCGACCCCCGCACCGCCGCCATGGTCAAGGACTGGAGCGACGACGAGATCTGGCGCCTCACCCGCGGCGGTCACGACTTCGCCAAGGTGTACGCGGCGTACAAGGCCGCGACGGAGTTCACCGGAGCGCCGACGGTCATCCTCGCGCACACGATCAAGGGCTACTTCCTCGGCAAGCACTTCGCGGGCCGCAACGCCACGCACCAGATGAAGAAGCTGGCCCTCGACGACCTGAAGGCGTTCCGCGACCGCGTCGACGCCCCCATCACCGACGAGCAGCTCGAGGCGGATCCCTACCGTCCGCCGTACATCCATCCCGGGCAGGACGATCCGCGGATCAAGTACCTGCAGGAGCGCCGGCGCGAGCTCGGTGGATATCTCCCCGAGCGGCGCGGCGACCAGAAGTTCATCTCGCTGCCGGCGGAGAAGGCCTACGACTCGTCGCGCAAGGGCTCGGGCAACCAGCAGGTGGCCACCACCATGGCCTTCGTCCGGCTGCTCAAGGACCTCATGCGGGACAAGGAGTTCGCGCCGCGCGTCGTGCCGATCATCCCCGACGAGGCCCGCACGTTCGGCATGGACGCGTTCTTCCCGACCATCAAGATCTACAACCCGCACGGGCAGAACTACACGCCGGTCGACAACGAGCTGTTCCTCAGCTACCGCGAGTCGAAGAACGGCCAGATCCTGCACACCGGCATCAACGAGGCCGGCTCGCTCGGCGCGTTCACCGCGGCCGGGTCGTCGTACTCGACCCACGGCGAGCCGATGGTGCCGATCTACGTCTTCTACTCGATGTTCGGCTTCCAGCGCACGGGCGACGCGATTTGGGCGGCGGCTGACCAGCTGTCGCGGGGGTTCCTCATCGGCGCGACCGCCGGCCGCACGACGCTCACCGGCGAGGGCACGCAGCACATGGACGGCCACTCGCCGATCCTGGCGTCGACCAACACGGCGGTCGTCGCCTACGACCCGGCCTGGGGCTACGAGATCGCCCACATCGTCAAGGACGGGCTGCGCCGCATGTATGGCGAGGACCCCGAGAACCTCATCTACTACCTCACGGTGTACAACGAGCCGCTGGTCCAGCCGGCGGAGCCGGAGGGCGTCGAGGTCGAGGGCATCCTGCGCGGCATGTACCTGTTCAAGGCCGGTTCGTTCGACGGGGTGGGGGAGGACGCCCGACGCGCCCAGATCCTCGCCTCCGGCGTCGCCGTCCCGTGGGCCCTCGAGGCGCAGGAACTGCTGAAGAACGACTACGGCATCGTGGCGGACGTGTGGAGCGTCACCTCGTGGGGCGAGTTGCGGCGTGAAGGACTCGAACTGGACGAGCGCAAGTTCTCTGATCCGTTCGGAAGCCACGGCGAGACCTGGGTGGAGCGCAAGCTCAAGGACACCGCCGGCCCCGTCGTCGCGGTGTCCGACTACATGCGCGCCGTCCCCGACCAGATCCGCCAGTGGGTGCCCCGGGACTACACGACGCTGGGCGCCGACGGCTTCGGGTTCTCCGACACGCGGGCCGCGGCGCGGCGCTTCTTCAAGATCGACGGTCCGTCGATCGCAGTGTCCGTCCTGCAGCGGCTGGCACTGGCGGGCGAGGTGCCGCAGGAATGGGCCACCCAGGCCGCGGAGAAGTACCGGCTCGACGACGTGACGGCCGGGTCCTCGGGCAACGCGGGCGGCGACGCCTGATCGCGTGAAGCGGACGGGACGGCGCGGGGTCGAGAGCATCGGCCCCGCGCCGTTCGTCGCCTCTGGCGGGGGTGGTTGATGCGAAGCGATGGCCCATCTGGCAGGCTTGGGCCCGTGGACAACACTGAAGGAAAGGGCCTCGCATCCGGCCATGACGGCACGAGTGGTGCGGAGCTCCTCGGCCTCGACCCAGGAATGATCGTCCAGGAGCTGGGCTGGGACGAGGACGTCGACTCCGACCTGCGCGACGACATCATGGACATCCTCGACGCGGAGATGGTGGACGAACCGTTGGAGGCGGTCGACGTCGTCGTGCTGTGGTGGCGTGACGAGGACGGCGACGTCGCGGACGGGCTGGTCGACGCGCTGACGGATCTCACGGATGCGGGCTACATCTGGCTACTCACGCCCAAGGTCGGTCGCCCTGGATTCATCGGCCCCGCCTCGGTGGCGGAAGGCGTCACGATCGCCGGACTCACGCTGACGAAGACCGCCAGCGTCGCCGAGGACTGGCAGGCGACCAAGGTCGTGCGCCCCAAGGGCTTCCGCAGATGACGGTGCGCATCGGCGTCATGACCTCGGGCGGGGACGCCCAGGGCATGAACGCGGCGGTGCGCGCGATCGTGCGGACCGGCATCCACGAGGGTGCCGAGGTCTTCGCCATCCGGGAGGGGTGGCAGGGCGCCATCCAGGGCGGCGAGCACATCGTGCGCCTCGGCTGGAGCGACGTGTCCGGCATCCTCAGCAAGGGCGGGACCGTGATCGGCACCGCCCGGTCCGCGGAGTTCCGGACCCGCGAGGGCCAGGTCACCGCGGTGGCCAACCTGATCGAGAAGGGGATCGACCGCCTCATCGTCATCGGCGGCGACGGATCCCTCACCGGCAGCAGGCATCTGTGCCTGGGCTGGCCCGAGTACGTCGCGGAGCTCGTCGAGGCCGGCCGCATCACCCCCGAGCAGGCGGCGCGGCACCCCCGGCTGCACATCGCGGGCCTCGTGGGATCCATCGACAACGACATGGTCGGCACCGACATGACCATCGGCACCGACTCGGCCCTGCACCGCATCACGGAGGCGATCGACGCGATCAGCTCCACCGCGGAGTCCCACCGCCGCACCTTCATCGTCGAGGTGATGGGCCGCCACTGCGGCTACCTCGCCCTGATGAGCGCGATCGCCGGCGGAGCCGACTACACGTTCCTGCCCGAGTCGCCGCCGCGCCCGGGATGGGAGGACCGCATGGTCGACGTCCTGGCGCGCGGCCGCGCCGCGGGTCGCCGCGACTCCATCCTCATCGTCGCCGAGGGCGCAGCCGACCGCGACGGGACCCCCATCACGGCCTCCCGCATCCAGGACGTCCTGCGCGAGCGCACCGGCGAAGAGGCGCGGATCACCATCCTCGGCCACGTCCAGCGCGGCGGGACGCCGTCGGCCTACGACCGGTGGATGGCCACCGCGTGCGGCGTCGAGGCCGTCAGGCAGGTGCTCGACGCCGAGCCGGACAGCGAGCCCGTCCTCGTCGGCGTCCATCGCGACGCCGTGCACACCACGGGGCTGCTCTCGGCCGTGGAGGCCACGCACCGGATCGGTGACTTGATCGCCTCAGCCGACTACGACGCCGCGGTGGCGGCGCGGGGCCACGGCTTCCTCACCATGATCGACATCTACCGCATGCTGCACGAAGCTAGGCCCAGCGTGTCCCCGCCGGAGACGCCGCGCCGGATCGCCGTCATGCATGCCGGTGCCCTCGCCCCCGGCATGAACCAGTTGGCGCGGGTCGCCGTCCGCGCCGGCCTCGACCTCGGGTACGAGATGATGGCCGTGATCGGGGGCGTGCCCGGCCTCATCAACGGGGACCTGCGCCAGGTCGGCTGGTCCGACGTCGAGGGCATGGCACACACGGGTGGAGCCGCGTTCGGGACGCGCCGGTACGTGCCGCAGGAGAGCGAGCTCTACCAGATGGCCCGCAGCCTCGAGGATCACGGCGTCGACGCGCTGCTCGTCATGGGCGGGTTCCACGCCTACGCCACCGTGGACCTGATGGAGCGGGAGCGCCGCAGGTATCCCGCCTTCAACATCCCGCTCGCGCTGCTGCCGGCCAGCATCGACAACAACCTCCCAGGCTGGCCCATGGCTGTGGGCGCCGACACGGCGCTCAACACCATCGTGTCCTCCATCGACATGGTGCGGATGTCCGCGTCGGCGAGCAAGCGCGCCTTCGTCGTCGAGACCATGGGCCGCACCTGCGGGTTCCTGCCCCTCCTCGGCGGCATCGCCGGCGGCGCCGAGAAGGCGTACCTGCCGGAGTCGGGCATCACGCTCGAGCAGCTGTCGGCCGACATCGAGGCGCTGGTCGACGCCTTCGAGACCGGCCGCAGCTTCTATCTCGCCGTCATGGGGGAGGAGACCAGCGAGCACTACACCGCCGACGTCCTCGCCCGACTGTTCGAGGCGGAGGGTCGCGGGCTGTACTCCGTCCGGAGGGCGCTCATCGGCCACGTGCAGCAGGGCGGCACGCCGTCGCCGTTCGACCGCATCAACGCGACCCGCCTGGCCCACCAGGCGCTGGTGAATCTCGACCGCCAGCTGCAGAGCGGCACGGACGACTACGTGGCCGCCCACAGCGGGACGCCGGGCCTCATGGCGCCGCTGCGCGACGTGACCGACCACATGGACTGGGAGCGGCAGCGCCCCCGGGAACAGTGGTGGCTGCGCCTGCGGGCGGTGTTCGACCAGCTGAGCCGGAAGCCGGGACAGGAGTGAACCGCTAGCAGGCCTGGACCGCCACGCCGAAGCTCTCGGCGGCGGCGCACTCCATCCCGGTGAGCGTCGCCAGGACGGGGGCGTCGTCCCCGGTGGCCGACGGGATGGTGTCGCGGAACACCAATGTCTGGGCGTCGCTGTCGCGGCGCAGCAACGTGAACTCCGTCTTGTTGGGGACGCCGTCGCTGACGCGTGTCCCGGTGAACGCGCACGACACCGCCGTGGCGCCGGCGCCCACCGGAACGTCGACGACCAGGGACGTGGCGACCCCCGTAAAGGCCGACCGCTGGTCGGCGACGAGGTCACGGCACGCCTGGTCGAGTTCGCCCGTGACCGTGGTGAGCGTGACGATCTGCACCCGCACGTCGGTGGCCGGGTCACGGAGGCGCACGAGGCGGCGCGCGTCCTGGACCAGTTCGTCGGCGTACACCTCCCAGCCGTCCGGCACCGTCACGACCGCGTCACCGAGATCCAGCACCCTGGGCGGGGTGGGGGAGGGGGACGCGGCCGGCGGAGAGCTCATCGACGTGGGGGAGCCGGTCGGCGCGGGTGACGGGGACGTGCTCGGTGTCGTCGTGGGCGTCGCCGACGACGTCGTGGGCGTCGCCGTGACGGCGGGGGTGGGCGACGGCGAGGCCGACGTCCGCGGCCCGAGACCGAGCTGCAGACCGATGACGGCCACCACCAGCACGGCGGCCAGGATCGCCAGTGCGAGCCATGCGCTCCGCTGCTCCCGCTCGGGATCCGGTGTCGGCGGCAGCCCGCGGCGGGCGCCGCCGCGCAGGGCGTGGCCGGGTTCTGGGGACATCGCGCGCCGAGGCGTCGTCATGCTCGTCTCCCTCCCGTGCGGTGGGCGCAGAGGGACTCGAACCCCCGACTCCCTGCTTGTAAGGCAGGTGCTCTAACCAACTGAGCTATGCGCCCGAGCGCCACCCCACACTACCCAATGCGCCCGTGGCGAGCCAGCCTCGTGCGGCGGGCGGTCACGCCAGGCGCGCCCGGACGAGGGCGGCGATGGTCCGTCCTTCGGCACGCCCCTCCGCTCGCGCGGTCACCGCCTTGACGAGGCCGCCCATGTTCTTCATCGTGGCAGGGGCGCCCAGGGCGGCGATCTCCTCATCCACGAGAGCGGCGAGCTCCACGTCGGTGAGGGGCGCCGGGAGGTAAGCGGCGATGAACTCGGCCTCGGCGGACTCCTTGTCCGCCAGGTCCTGACGACCGGCGGCCGCGTAGGTCTCGGCGGAGTCGCGGCGCTTGCGCATCTCCTTGGTCACGACGGCCAGTTCCTCGGCGTCGCTCAGCTCACGGGCGGTGTCGCCCGCCACCTCCTCCACCGTGAGCGCGGCCATCATCATCCGGATGTTGCTCTTGGCCGTCTCGTCCCGGGCGCGTAGCGCCGCCGCGAGATCTCGCTTCAACCGGTCCTTCGTCGCAGCCATGAAACTCCCCGTCCTGGTGTGTGGTCGTCCCCCATTGTGGCAGGGGGGCGCCCGGACGAACTGCCGGTAGGATGGTCGATCGTGGCTAACGATGATCTCTCCCAGCGGCTCTCCGACCTCGGGCGCTCCCTCGCCTCCATCGAGGCGGTGGCCGATGTCGAGAAACTGCGCGCCGAGATCGCGGTGCTCGAGGAGCAGGTGGCGGCGCCCGACCTCTGGGACGACCAGGAGAACGCGCAGCGCGTGACGTCGCAGCTCTCCGCCAAGCAGGGCGAGGTGGACCGGCTGGTCGGACTGCGCACCAGGCTCGACGACGCCGGTCTCATGCTCGAGATGGCGGAGGAGGAAGGGGACGCCGACGCCCGCGCCGAGGTCGTCAAGGAGCTGTCCACGCTCGGCCGCGACATCGAGGCGCTCGAGGTGCGGACGCTGCTGTCCGGCGAGTACGACCCGCGTGACGCCCTCATCACCATCCGCGCCGAGGCGGGCGGGGTGGACGCGGCCGACTTCGCCGAGATGCTCATGCGCATGTATCTGCGGTGGGCGGACCGCCACGGCTACCCGACGGAGATCTACGACACCTCCTACGCGGAGGAGGCCGGTCTGAAGTCGGTGACGTTCGCCGTGAAGGCCCCCTTCGCGTACGGGACGCTGTCGGTGGAGCAGGGCACGCACCGGCTCGTCCGCATCTCCCCGTTCGACAACCAGGGCCGGCGCCAGACGTCCTTCGCGGGCGTCGAGGTGCTGCCCGTGACGGAGGAGACCGACCACATCGACATCCCGGAGGCCGAGCTCCGCATCGACGTCTTCCGCTCCTCGGGTCCCGGCGGACAGTCGGTCAACACCACCGACTCGGCCGTCCGCATCACCCACCTGCCCACCGGCATCGTCGTCAGCTGCCAGAACGAGAAGTCGCAGCTGCAGAACAAGGCGGCGGCACTGCGCGTGCTCCAGTCCCGGCTCCTTGAACGCGCCCGGCAGGAGCGCGAGAAGGAGCTCAACGCGCTCAAGGGCGACGGCGGAAACAGCTGGGGCGCGCAGATGCGGTCCTACGTCATGAACCCGTACCAGATGGTCAAGGACCTGCGCACCGACCACGAGGTGGGCAACCCCGAGGCCGTGTTCGACGGCGACATCGACGGCTTCATCGACGCCGGCATCCGCTGGCGGAAGAAGGCGGAACTGGCCGGGTGACGCCGCGTGTCGGGCTGGAGGCCTTGACACGGTCGCGTAGACTCTCCACGACAACTGAGAGTTTCTCAGGTTCTTCCCCAACCGTCGGAGTAAGTGCGTGATCACGTTCGAGGACGTCACCAAGTTCTATCCAGGGCAGGAGCGCGCCGCGCTGCGCAACATCAACCTGGAGATCGGCCGCGGTGAGTTCGTGTTCCTCGTCGGCCAGTCCGGTTCCGGGAAGACGACGTTCATCCGCCTGATCCTGCGCGAGTACCGGCCCACGAAGGGCACCCTGTACGTCGCCGGCAAGAACCTCAGCACCATGAACCAGTGGAAGGTGCCGGCCCTGCGCCGGCAGATCGGCACCGTGTTCCAGGACTTCCGGCTGCTGCCGGGCAAGACCGTCTACGAGAACGTGGCCTTCGCCCTGCAGGTGATCGGCCGGCCCGCCCGCGAGATCCGGCGCATCGTGCCGGAGACCCTGGACCTCGTCGGACTCACGGGGAAGGCGGATCGCCCCTCGGAGGAGCTCTCCGGCGGCGAGCAGCAGCGGGTGGCGATCGCCCGCGCGTTCGTCAACCGCCCAAAGATCCTCATCGCCGACGAGCCCACCGGAAACCTGGATCCGGAGACCTCCGTCGGCATCATGAAGCTGCTCGACCGGATCAACAAGGCCGACACCACCGTGATCATGGCCACCCACGACTCGTCCATCGTCGACCAGATGCGTCGCCGGGTCCTCGAGCTCCGTCAGGGAGAACTCGTGCGGGACCAGGCGAAGGGCGTCTACGGCACGGCGTAGGACAGGAGAACCACCACATGCGTCATTCCCTCCGCGAGACCTGGTCTGGGCTCAAGCGCAACCTCGCCATGACGATCGCCGTGATCGTCACCATGGGCGTGTCGCTGTCGCTGCTCGGGGCCGGGCTCCTCACGTCCATGGAAGTCGATCTCGCCAAGCGCAGCCTCTACGACAAAATCGAGATCTCCGTGTTCCTCTGCACCGAGCAGACGCAGGGCGGTCGCTGTGAGGCGGGCAAGGGCACCACCGACGCCCAACGCGAGCAGATCCAGCAGACCCTGGAGGCGAACCCGGAGGTCAGCGAGGTGGTCTACGAGTCGAAGCAGGCCGCCTTCGAGGAGTTCCAGCGCGTGTTCAAGGACTCCCCGGTCGTGGCGTCGCGCACGGCCGAGGACATGCAGGACTCGTTCCGCGTCCGCCTCGCCAACCCTGAGAACTACGCGGGCGTCGTCAGTGAGGCGGAGGGTCTGCAGGGCGTGCAGAACGTCCAGGACCTCCACACAGTCCTGGAGCCGATGTTCACCTGGCTGGGCGCGCTCCAGTGGGCGACGATCACCATGAGCGCGCTGCTGCTGCTGGCGGCGTCGCTGCAGATCGCCAACACCATCCGGATGGCGGCGTTCACGAGGCGCCGGGAGATCGGCATCATGCGGCTCGTCGGCGCCTCCAACCTCTACATCCTCCTGCCGTTCCTCCTCGAGTCGCTCGTGGCCGGCCTGGTGGGGATCATCCTGGCGGCCGTCGCCCTCACCGCGGGCTACTGGTTCGTCATCGTCCAGAACGCGGCAACCTCAATCACAGCTTTACCGTGGATTGGCTGGGGAGACCTTGTCACTGCAATTCTTGCCATAGCGGCCGTGGGTATCGCCTTGTCGATCGTGCCCACGCTGCTGGCGACCCGTAAGTACCTGCGCATCTAGTCAACGTTGAAGGAGGCACCAGCGTGAACCGGGATCTTCCCCCCAGGCCCGTCACCAGCCGCCCACTCACAGGCCGGTTCGCCCGTGGCATCGCCGCCACCGTCGCCGCCTTGTCCATGATCACCGCCTTCGGTGTGCCCGCCGAAGCCGACGAGCTCGATGACCGCAAGTCCCAGCTGCAGCAGGAGATGGCCGCGCAGAGCGACGCCGTCGAAGACGCCAACGCGGACCTCTCGGCAGCCGTCGGGCGGCACAACGAGGCCAAGGCGAACCTGGCGGCCGCCGAGGCGAAGCTGGCGAAGGCCGAGGCCGCCGAGCGCGACGCCCAGGCGCTGGACGAACTCCGCGCGGCGGAACTCGAGGCCGCCGAGATCGCGCTCGGAAAGGCCGAGGCCGACGTAGCCGCCGCCCTCGCCGCGCTGGAATCGGTCAACCGTCGCATCAACGAGGAGGTGCTGGTCACCACGCAGCAGAGCGACGGCCTCCTCAACCTGGCGCTGCTGTTCACCGACGTCACCACCAGCAACCTCAACCAGCGGGCGCAGCTGGCCCAGACCTTGTTCGATTCCTCCGCCAAGCAGCTGGACGAGCTAGAGATGCGGCGCCTGGCGCTCGAGGACGCACAGGCGGCCGCTGACGCCGCCCGCGACACGGCCGACGCCGCACGTCAGGCCGCGGCCGAGCAGCTCCGCGCCCGGCAGGCCGCCGTCGACGAGGCGGCCGCGTTGCGGACGGAGGTCGCGCTTCTGGTGGAGGAAGCCGCAGCCGCCCAGCAGGCAGCCCAGGGACAACTGGCGGCCGAGGAGGCGCGGCAGGCCGCGCTTCAGCAGGAGGCCGCCTCCGTGGAGGCGCGCATCCAGGCGCGGATCGCCGCCGCCAAGAAGGCCGCGGCCGAGAAAGCCGCACGGGAGAAGGCCGCCCGCGAGAAGGCAGCGCGCGACGCTGCCGCCAAGGCCCCCGCGGACAAGGCAGCAGCGGCCAAGGCGGCAGCCAGCACAAGCCGATCCACCAGCACCGTCTCGCGTCCCGCCGTTGCCGCGCCCACGTCCCGGTTCCTCATGCCCGTGGGTGCCCGCATCACCTCGCGTTACGGCATGCGCCTGCACCCGGTGCTCGGCTATTGGAAGCTCCACGACGGCACCGACTTCGGCGCGTCCTGTGGCACGCCCATCCGCGCCGCCGAGGACGGTGTGGTCAGCGAGCGCTACTACAACTCCGGCTACGGCAACCGCCTCATGATCGACCACGGTCTCCTCGACGGCGACTACGTCACCACCGGCTACAACCACGCGTCGCGGTACACCGTGCGCGTGGGTCAGCGCGTGTCCCGCGGCCAGGTCATCGGCTACGTCGGGAACACCGGCTACTCCACCGGGTGCCACCTGCACCTCATGGTGTGGGAGGACGGCTCGGTCGTGAATCCGCTGGCGAAGTGGTTCGGCTGACCCGTGCCATACTGGGCGAATGCCCAGGGAGACCGGACGCAGGCTGATCGCGCAGAACAAGAAGGCCAGGCACGACTACCACATCGGTGACGTGTACGAGGCCGGGCTGGTGCTCACCGGCACCGAGGTCAAGACGCTGCGCGCCGGGCGGGCCACGCTGCTAGACGCCTACGCCACCGTCGACGACAACGGCGAGGCCTGGCTGATCAACGCACACATCCCGGAGTACGAGTTCGGCACCTGGCGCAACCACTCAGCCCGACGGACCCGCAAGCTGCTGCTGCACCGCAAGGAGATCGCGAAGATCACCCGCGAGATGGGCAGCGCCGGGACGACGCTGGTTCCGCTCTCGATCTACTTCAACGACGGCTACGCGAAGGTCGAGATCGCGGTTGCGACGGGCAAGAAGGATTGGGACAAGCGCAGGACGATCGCCGAACGCGACGCCAAGCGCGAGGCCGAGCGGGCGCTGGCGAGCCGAAACCGCTACAACCGGGGATAGAACCGGGGTCCGGTCAGGGGACCGCCGGGTGGGTCCGGGGTGCGACGCGGAGGACAATGGAGACCATGACGTCGCATCCCATGAGCCCCCTCACCCAGGTCACCGACCAGCAGCGAGACCGTGCGGTGGCTCACCTCCAGGCCTGCTACGCGCAGGGCCTGCTCGACGAGGCCCAGCTGGACCGCCGCCTGGACCAGGCGCTGGCCGCCCGGGACCGCCTCGAACTCAATCGCTCGCTCGCCGGCCTGGCGCGCATCGCGCCCGCGCCGTTCCGCCCCCCGCGGCCGGGGAAGCCCGCGCCCGCGGCCAACGTCGCGGCCGGACTCACGCACCTGTCGGCGCTGTTCACCTCCTTCGTGGGTCCCGCGGTGGTCAAGGCCGTCTCCGCTCCCGGGTCGAGGGTCTGGTGGGAGGCGGCCCGCGCGCTCAGCCTCCAGATCACCATGCTGGTCGTCGGCGCGGTCGCCACCGTGCTGGGGATCTTGCTCGGCGTGGGGGAGCTCGTCGGCCTGGCCTGGCTGGCGTGGTTCGGCTTCACGATCGCCGCGGGCGTGCGCGCGTTCAACGGCTGCTCCGGCACCGGCAGCGCTCAGCGGTTCCTGCTGGCCCGGCCACAGGCGCCGCGCGGGGAACTGGGCGGTCCGCGCTACACTGGGTAGGTACAACTCAACAGGGGGGTGACTGGTTTCGACTTGGGACGGTAGTTCCAGGGGAAGCGGGTCGAGGATCCATGCTTATCTCGTTAACGACGCATGGAAACCAATAAGTGCCGAAAACAACCGCGCACAGTTCGCTCTCGCTGCCTGATCAGCGACCGAACGGTCAGCCCGGACGTGCCTTCCGTCCGGTGACTGGCCTCATTTAGAAGGCTTGCTGAGCCGCCTGGGTTTCAGGGGCGGTTCGGGACTTTACTGAAGCTGGGCTCGTTTGCGACATGCTGACGTGAGTGCAAGAGCCGAGTAGAACGATTAGTCAGCTGCACCCGGAGAAGCCCTGGTTCACCTCTCGAGGACGCGGGTTCAATTCCCGCCACCTCCACCCCCGGGGGGCCGACAGTTCGCTGACGGCCCCTTTCTCCTTGTCAGAGCCATGTTGCGCTGTGAGGAGGCGGCCACGGAGGAACTCCTCACTCATCGGTCGACCCCTGGAGGCACCCTCAGGACGCTAGTGAGAATGGACACTGGTATTCTCTCAACAGTGGTGCTAATGAGAATAGTCGGCTGTGATTCTCTCATTAGGAGGACGTGGAGCATATGGAGAACGGGGACGTCTGGCCGGGTGTCGGATACATCGAGGCGACGTGGCACGCCGACGATCCTGCTGCCAGCAGGCGCCAGCGTGCATTGAACCGGGGCACCTTCCGGTTTGCGGTTCCTGCGGTCATCGGCGACCTCGCACCACGCGTGGATCCGGCGCTGGCGGGCGAAGCGGACCAGGTCTGTGCAGACATCCGGGCGTTCGACGCCGAATCGGCGTCCTGGGGCGTCCCGTTCGCGTCGGTCCTGCTGCGCACCGAGTCCGCCTCGAGTTCGCAGATCGAGAACCTGACCGCCGGGGCGCGGGCGATCGCCCTGGCGTCGCTGGGCGGCAGGACCGGAGCCAACGCGGTGATGATCGCGGCCAACACCGACGCGATGCGGGCAGCGATCGAGCTGGCCGACAGGATCAGCCCGAACACGATCAGGGCAATGCATGAGCGTCTCAATGGTGGGGATGACCCGGCCAATGCCGGCAGGTTCCGCGACCAGAGCGTGTGGGTCGGGGGCCGGTCCCCGGTGACCGCCACGTTCGTGGCGCCCCCGCATGACCAGGTGGAGTCCGCGATCGGCGATCTGTGTGCGTTCGCGCGCCGTACCGATCTGCAGCCCATGGTGCAGGCAGCGGTCGCGCACGCTCAGTTCGAGACCATTCATCCGTTCACCGATGGCAACGGGAGAACCGGTCGGGCTCTCGTGTCGTCGATTCTTCGGCATCGTGGGGTGTCTCCGCGGATGACGGTGCCGATCTCGTCGGGCCTCCTGGCGGACACGGGCGAGTACTTCGCGGCGCTGACCGCTTACCGGCGCGGAGACCTGGTGCCCATCGTGGAGGCCTTCGTCGAGGCCAGTCGTCGGGCTATCGAGAATGCAAACATCCTGCGTTCTGACATCAACGATCTCCGCGACCGCATTCTGGCCACGGCTGACCGACGGACTGCGAATCTGATGAAGGTCGCGGATCTGTGTTCGGCCGAGCCGGCGCTCACCGCCGAGATGGTGGCCGATCTTGGAGTACCGGTGCCCAGCGTTTACCGAATCCTTGACCGTCTGGTCGCGACCGGGGTGTTACGTGTCGAGAAGCCCATTGGTGGCGTCAGGGTCTGGACCGTCCCAGGCCTGCTCTCGGCGCTTGACCGGTTCGCCGAACGGGCAGGACGACGAACGTTCAGCAGTGGCTGACGTGTTCGAATCGTGTCAACCCGTCTAGGTTTTGGACCTTGTCAGGACCGCATTCACAAGCCGCGCTGAGTTAAGTCACTAGTGGTGTAGCCCTGGTAGAAAACAGACCAGATCCACCGTTCATCTGACAGTCCCCCGCCATCACCTGCGGCGAAGCGTGAGGCCGGGGATTATCCCGAAAGCCCACCACACAACGGGACGCAATCTCTGAGCTGGTGCGGGGGCGCCGGCAGCCCGCGCCCCGTCGAGGACGGATGCGTCGTCGTTCCGGGCGGATAGAGTGGGTCTCGTGATGCACACGGGAGCGATCGCCGCCGGGCAGTTGCTCGTGGCCACGCAGCCCGGGCGTGGCGGCTACTTCGACCAGTCCGTCATCCTGCTGCTCGAACACAACCCTCAAGGCACCATCGGGGTCTGCCTGACGCGGCTGTCGGAGCTGCCGGTCTCGGGGGTGCACGAGGCCTTCCGCGACCACATGAGTCCGCCAGTGGCGCTGTTCGAGGGCGGCCCCGTCAATCCCGACGTGGTCGTTGCGCTCGGAGAGCCGGCCACGCCGACGGCCCCGCCACCAGGGTGGCAGGCCATCGCTCCGCACATCGGCGTCGTCGACCTCAACTTCCCCCCTGAGCTCGTCGGGTCGTCGTTCAACCAGCTGCGGCTGTTCGTCGGGCTGTCCGGATGGTCACCCGGACAGCTGGAGAACGAGCTGATCCGCGGATCGTGGTTCCGGACGACCGCGCACGCCGAAGACGTCTTCGGCACCCCCGAAGGTCTCTGGCGCCGGGTCCTGCGCCGCGTCGGTGGCGCGCCGGGCAGGTGGTCGACCTGGACCGACGAACCGGCGCTCAACTAGGCATTGGCCTGTCACGGCGTCGTGGCTGGCTACCATGGACGCGAACGCAAGAGGAGATCGGTGTGAGCGACCCGAGAGGTAAGGCGCGCATCCTCGTCGTCGACGATGACGCGGCGCTGTCGGAGATGTTGCAGATCGTGTTGAGGCAGGAAGGCTTCGACACGGTCCGCTGCTCCACGGGCGACGCCGCCGTCGCCGAGTTCAGGCAGGCGCGTCCCGATCTCGTGCTCCTCGACCTCATGCTGCCCGGCCGCGACGGTGTCGCGGTCTGCCGCGACATCCGCGCCGAATCCGGCGTGCCGATCGTCATGTTGACGGCCAAGTCCGACACCGCGGACGTCGTCGCGGGCCTCGAGGCCGGCGCGGACGACTACGTGGCGAAGCCGTTCAAGGCCAAAGAGCTGGTGGCCCGGATCCGCACCCGGCTGCGTCGCTCGCAGGAGGAATCGGGCGCCGACACTCTCACCATCGGGGACCTGACCATCTCCGTGTCCTCACACGCCGTGCGGCGCGGCGGCATGCAGCTGTCGCTGACGCCGCTGGAGTTCGATCTGCTGCTCGCGCTGGCCAAGCGGCCGTCACACGTCTTCACCCGCGAGGCGCTTCTCGACGAGGTCTGGGGCTACCGCAACTCGGCGGACACGCGGCTGGTCAACGTCCACGTGCAGCGGTTGAGATCGAAGGTGGAGAAGGATCCGGAACACCCCGAGATCGTCGTCACCGTGCGGGGAATCGGGTACCGGGCCGGTGAGCCGAGGGCGTAGGACCCAGGGCGGGGTGCGCCGACTGTGGTGGCGGTCGCTGCCGCTGCGGGTGCTCATCTCCACCCTGGGCCTGTCGATGCTCCTCATGGTCCTCGCTGGCGTCGTCCTGCTCCAGCAGGCGACGGCGGGCGTCGTGGCCGCCAAGAAGAGCGCGTCGCTCAACGAAGCGGCCGGCGTGTACGCGTTCATGCAGGCCCAGCTGCGCAGCCCGGAGAACCGGGGCGTCGCCGTCCACGAGGCGCTCAACCGCCTGGCCGACCTGGCAGACGCCCAGGCCGCCCAGTACCGCGTGGTCATCGAGGGCCCCACGTCACGCCTGGTGTCCACCGGCATCCGCTCCGAGTCCGTCCCCACCGATCTCGTCGAGCGCGTGGAGTCGTCGGAGGGGATGTTCGTGACGCCGACCCAGGTCGTCTTCACCGATCCCGGGGTGGCTCCCGAGCCCGGTTGGGCGATCGGCTCCGCGCTCGTGGGGGCGACGGGGGAGCGGTATCCCGTCTACTACATCTTCCCCATGACGACGGAGACCCAGACGCTGCGCGTCCTGCAGGGCGCCGTGGCCGGGACCGGTGTGGCTCTGGCGGCGGCTCTCGCCCTCGTCGCCTACCTGGTGACGCACCAGGTGGTGCGACCGGTGCGCCGGGCCAGTCAGACGGCGCTGCGGTTGGCGTCGGGGGAGTTGGGCGAGCGGATGGCCGTGCGCGGCACCGACGACCTGGCGAGCCTGGCGAAGTCCATGAACCGCATGGCGGCCCAGCTGCAGCAGCGGATCCGCGAGCTGGAGACCCTCTCGACGCTGCAGCAGCGGTTCGTCAGCGACGTGTCCCATGAGCTGCGCACGCCCCTGACCACCATCAGGATGGCCTCTGACATGATCCACGACTCCCGCTACGCGCTGGATCCGCTCACCGCCCGCTCCGCCGAGCTGATGCACAGCGAGATCGAGCGCTTCGACGCGATGCTCGCCGACCTGCTGGAGATCTCCCGGTTCGACGCGGGCGCCGCCGTGCTCACGCTCGAGGACATGGACGTCGCGGCGCTGGTCGAGTCGGAGGTCGCGGCCGCGCGGGCGATGGCTGAGGCAGCAGGGGTCCCCCTCAGCCTGCAGCGGCGCGGCCGGGACACCACCGCGATGGTCGACTCGCGTCGGATCCGCAGGATCCTGCGCAACCTCATCACCAACGCGATCGAGCACGCGGAGGGCAGGCCGGTGGATGTGGTGGTCGCGGCCGATGAGCACGCCGTCGCCGTCACGGTCCGCGACCACGGCGTGGGCTTCGAGGCCGAGCACGCCGCACGGGTGTTCGACCGGTTCTGGCGGGCCGATCCCAGCAGAACCCGGATCGTCGGTGGCTCCGGGCTCGGGTTGGCCATCTCCATGGAGGACGCCCGGCTGCACCGAGGCTGGCTCACGGCCTGGGGGAGGCCCGGCCGCGGCGCCCAGTTCCGGCTCACCGTGCCGCGCGATCCGGAGCACGATCTGTCCGCGTCGCCCCTGCCCGTCATCCCCCTCGACGACGATCAGCTGGAGGTCGGCAGATGAGACCGCTCGGAGCTCTGATCATGCTGCTGGTGCTGCTGTCCGCCGGATGCACCGGGATCCCCACGGCCGGCCCCATCGAGGAGGTGCCGGTCTCCACCCAGCCCCGCGGCATCGACATCGCCCCGCAGCCGCCCGAGGCAGGGGTGGCGCCCGCGCGACTCGTCGAGGGTTTCCTCCAGGCCATGGCCGCGCCGGAGGGTGACTACGCCGTCGCCCGCCAGTACCTGACCCCGGCCGCCGCCGAGGAGTGGGACCCCGCGTCGGCCACCGTCGTCGACGCCACCGTCACCGGCGACGGCGAGATGGCCTCGTTGACGGGCCAGCGGCTCGGCACGCTGGACCTGCACGGGCATTACACCGCCGCCGCCGCGCCGTTCGTGCACCAGTTCACGCTCACGGAGCTCGACGGGGAGTGGCGCATCGCGGCGCCACCACCCGGGCTGCTCCTCACCCGCTACATCTTCGAGCGCTACTACCAGCGGGTCACCCTGTACTACCTGGCCCGGGCCGGCGGGCACGTGGTGCCGGATCCGATCCACCTGCCGGAGACCAGCGTCACCCCGGAGGCGATCGTCGAGGCCCTCCTCGCGGGCCCGTCGCCTACTGTCGCCCAGGCGGTGTCGAACGCGCTGCCCAACGGAGTCAGGCTGGGGGCCGCCGGAGCCAGCCTCAACTCCGACGGCGTCGTCACTGTGGACCTGGCCGGCCTGTCCGAGCGGCTCGGCGACGACGCGCGCCGCAGGCTGGGTGCCCAACTCATGTGGTCGCTCACGGCCATCCCCCGCGCCACAGGGCTGGTGGTCACCAACGACGGGGTTCCGTTCATCCTGCCGGGGAGCCGTGCCGACGGGGTGCTCGAGCTCGCCGGGCAGCAGGGCTACCAGATCCTGTCCCGGGCCGCCTCGGTCGATCTCTTCGCCGTCGACGACGGCGCCCCGGGCCGGTTGACGGGCGACGGCCAGGTCGAGCGATGGCGCAACGTCGACCTGCCGGTCGCCGATATCGCGGTGTCCCTGGACGGCGAGGCCGCCATCATCGACGATTCCCGCACCGTGCTGGCCGTCGGCGCGCCCGGGTCCGAGCTCACCCGGGTGGAGACGGGCTACACGAACCTCAGATCGCCCAGTTTCTCTCTGGGGGTCCTCTGGTTGCTCGCCGACGGACCGTCCGGCCGCCCCGTGCTGCTGACGGTGGACCGGCAGCGCTCTGTCGAGCAGGTGTCCCTCGATCTGCCCGTGGGCCTGGAGGTCCTGGAGTTCGCGGTGTCACCGGCCCGGGCCAGGATCGCCCTCCTCGTCGGGTCAGACGACACCGGCCGGCTGGGCATGGCCCAGGTGTTGCCGACGACGCCCGTCACGGTCACGGGATGGGCGCCGCTGCCCATGGTGGACACGTCCGGGCAGTCGCTCACCGACGTCTCCGCGGTGGCCTGGCAGGCGGAGACCTCCCTCGCGGTCGCGGCCACCAGCGACGGGCTGCGCTCGGTCTACTCGGTCGAGATCGACGGCTCGCTCGTCGAGGAGCTCGGGCCGTTCTCCGGCGACGTCGCCGGGCTGACCGCCAACGCCCGCCTCGGAGGCGGGGCCATCGCCACCAGGACGGCTGCGGGGACGGTCTGGCGCTACGAGGCCCGCACCCGATGGACGCGACTCGCCGAGGACATCGCCGCCATCGCCTACGCCAGCTGAGGCTGTGGACAGTGGTGACCGGGCGAGGACGCCGCCCACCATGACGCCATGCACAGATTCATCGACGCTGCCGCCGACCTCCTCCTGGGTGCGGCCTGCCCCGGGTGCCGCGCGCCGGGGTGGGGCCTCTGCCGCGACTGCCTCGAGGCGCTGGAGGGTTCAGTCCGCCACCTCGACCGCGGCCTCGAGACACCCCTGACCGCGGCCTGCGCCTACCGACCGGTGCTCAACCACGTCGTGCCGCGCTACAAGGACGACGGAGCCCTCCATCTGGCCGGAATGTTGTCGGAGTTGCTCGCCCGCGCCGTCGCCGGCCTCTCGCCGCCGCACGGGACCATCCTCACGCCCGTCCCGTCCCGGCCATCGGCGGTGCGCGCCCGAGGCGACGACCACGCGCTCAGGCTGGCCCGGGGAGCCGCCCGTCGCCTCGGCCTGCCTACGGCGACGCTGCTGGTCCGCGCGGTTTCGGGTCGGGACCAGGAGGAACTCGGCCGTGAGGCCCGCGCGGCCAACCTGGCCGGGTCGATGGCGGGCCGCCCGAGCCCGCGGCCCGTCGTGGTCGTCGACGACGTCGTCACCACGGGCGCGTCGCTGCGCGAGGCGGTCCGGGCGCTGCGCGCCGCGGGCGTCGTCGTTGTGGGAGCGGCGGTCATCGCGGACGCCGACTATGCCTGAGGATCTCGTTTCGCTCCTGACAGGGTTGTTCGATGGGGGTAGCGTTGATTCATGGAGAAGCCGCAGGCCCGTTCAACGGGGACCCTGCGGCTTGTGCCATCCGTGCCCCGGAAGGCACCGGGCACGGCCGAGATGGGCCGACAGGCCCCACGACAGACGGAGGAACGATGGACATCGTCGTCACAGGTCGGCACTGCACGATCAATCCCGAGCTGAAGGAACTGGTCACCGAGCGGCTGGCCACTATCGAGCGATTGCGGGACAGGGTGATTCGCGTCGAGGTCGAGTTCCATGCCTCCGAGGGAACCAAGGACCCCTCAGACGCCGTCGAGGTGCAGCTGACGCTCCGCAGCCGCGGACCCGTCGTGCGGGCCGAGGCCCGCTCGAACGACAAGGTCCAGGCTTTCGAGACGGCCCTCGACCGACTCAAGAGCCAGCTGCGCAAGGCGGCCGACCGGCGCAAGACCCACCGTGGGCTCCGGGCCGCGGCCGTCCCGGACGTCGTCGCGACCCCCATGGAGGACGAGGGCCTCAACGGCGACGGCGTGGAGACACACTCCGTGGCAGGCCTGGTCGTGACGGGCGACGGCCCTCTCGTCGTGCGCGAGAAGGAGTTCAGCACGGCCCCGCTGACCCTCGCCCAGGCGCTGGACGAGATGGAACTGGTCGGGCACGACTTCTTCCTCTACCAGGACGCCGACACAGGGCGCCCGTCGGTGGTCTACCGGCGCAAGGCCTACAACTACGGCGTGATCCACCTGAACGTCTCCTGAGTCCGACACCGACGAGCAACCCCGTGCCCCGGCCCCCGGCCGGGGCACGGCGGTCTCCGCCCCTTTGCCGCTGGCGTTAGGATGGCCAGCGGTATCGCCGTGGACGTCGCGGTGGACGCGGAAGGTGAGGAACCTCTTCATGGGTGTCATGGATTTTCTGAGCGGCCTTGGTTCGGGAGCACAGCTGCGCAAGCTCCAGAAGGTGGCCGATCAGGTCAACTCCATCGAAGAGGACTTCCTGGCCATGTCGGACGCGGAGCTGCGGGGGGAGACCGACACCTTCCGGGCGCGCATCGCCGACGGCGAGTCTTTGGACCGCATCATGCCGGAGGCCTTCGCCGTCGTCCGCGAAGCGTCGGTGCGTGTGCTCGGCAAGCGGCACTTCGATGTGCAGCTCATGGGTGGGGCCGCGCTGCACTGGAGCAACATCGCCGAGATGAAGACCGGTGAGGGCAAGACGCTGGTCGGCACACTGCCGGCCTACCTCAACGCGTTGACCGGTGAGGGCGTCCACATCGTCACCACCAACGACTACCTTGCGAAGTACCAGTCCGAGCAGATGGGCCGCATCCACCACTTCCTGGGGCTCGAGGTCGGGGCGATCCTCGCGTCGATGACCCCCGAGCAGCGTCGCGCCGCCTACAACGCCGACATCACCTACGGCACCAACAACGAGTTCGGCTTCGACTATCTGCGAGACAACATGGCCCTGCGCCGCGACGACCTCGTCCAGCGCGGGCACCACTACGCCATCGTCGACGAGGTCGACTCCATCCTCATCGACGAGGCCCGCACCCCGCTCATCATCTCCGGCCCAGCCGAAGACACCCACGAGTGGTACCCGGTCTTCTCGAAGCTCGCGAAGACGCTGGTCCGCGACGTCGACTACGAAGTCGACGAGAAGAAGCGCACCATCGCCGTCCTCGCCCCCGGCATCGAGAAGGTCGAGGACCGTCTCGGCATCGACAATCTCTACGAGTCCGCCAACACCCCGCTCATCTCGTACCTCAACAACGCCATCAAGGCGAAGGAGTTGTTCAAGCGGGACAAGGACTACGTCATCGCCGGCGACGAGGTGCTCATCGTCGACGAGCACACCGGCCGCACCCTGGCGGGACGACGCTACAACGAAGGCCTGCACCAAGCCCTGGAGGCCAAGGAGGGCGTGCGGATCAAGGACGAGTACCAGACGCTCGCCACCATCACCCTGCAGAACTTCTTCCGCATGTACTCGAAGCTGGCCGGCATGACGGGTACGGCGAAGACGGAGGAGTCCGAGTTCCAGAAGATCTACGGCCTGGGCGTCATCCCGATCCCGACGAACCGCCCCATGATCCGCATCGACCAGCCCGACCTCATCTACCGGACGCAGGAGGCCAAGTACGAGGCCATCGTCAAGGACGTCGTCGAGCGCCACGAGGCGGGTCAGCCCGTGCTGATCGGCACGGCGTCGGTCGCCAAGTCCGAGCTCCTGTCCGGTCTCCTCAAGCGCGCCGGCGTGCGGCACGAGGTCCTCAACGCCAAGCATCACGAGCGGGAGGCCTCCATCGTCGCGGAGGCCGGTCGCAAGGGTGCCGTCACCGTGTCCACCAACATGGCGGGACGCGGCACCGACATCATGTTGGGTGGCAACCCCGAGTTCCTGGCCGACCTGCAGCTGCGCAAGGCGGGCCTCGACCCCCACGAGACGCCCGACGAGTACGAGGCCCGGTGGGGCGAGACCCTCACCGCCCTGGAGGAGCAGGTCCGGGCCGAGCACGACGAGGTCGTCGCGCTGGGAGGGCTCTACGTCGTCGGGTCAGAGCGGCACGAGTCCCGGCGCATCGACAACCAGCTGCGCGGCCGCTCGGGCCGCCAGGGCGACCCGGGTGAGAGCCGTTTCTACCTCTCCCTCAGCGACGACCTGATGCGGCTGTTCCGCCCCGAGCTGTTGGAGCGGGCGCTGCTCATGATGAAGGTTCCCGACGACGTGCCCATCGACATGAAGTCGGTGTCGAAGTCCATCGAGAGCGCGCAGAAGCAGGTCGAGGGCCAGAACTTCGAGATGCGCAAGAACGTCCTCAAGTACGACGACGTCCTCAACCGGCAGCGGCACGCCATCTACGGCGACCGTCGCCGCGTCCTGGACGGCGCCGACGTCTCCGAGCAACTGCGCGCGAACGTGCGCCGGGTCGTGGCCGATGTCGTGCGGGCCCACACGAGCGGCCTGCCGGAGGACTGGGACCTCGAGACGATGTTCACCGAACTGAAGACCCTGTACCCGGTGAGCGTCGACCCGGCCGTCGTCGACGAAGAACTGCCCGAGCAGCACGAGATGGTGGAGCTGTTCGTCGACGACGCACTGCGTGCCTACGACGCGCGGGAGGCCGAGCTCGGCGAGGCGACCATGCGCGAACTCGAGCGCCAGGTGCTCCTCACCGTCCTCGACCGCAAGTGGCGCGAGCATCTGTACGAGATGGACTACCTGCGCGAGGGCATCGGGCTGCGGGCCATGGCACAGCGCGATCCGCTGGTCGAGTACCAGCGGGAGGGCGGGGACATGTTCACCGCCATGATGGACGCCTTCATGGAGGAGGTCGTGGGCTTCCTGTTCAACCTGCAGGTCCAGGTGCGCCCGGCCGAGCCCGCGCTCGAGGTGGGCTTGGTCCGCGACGCCGAGGGCGCGCCCGTCCAGGTCCCCGCGCCGGACGTGCCCCTGGCCAAGGGCCTGGAGCGGCACGCCGACGCCCATCTCAACTACTCGGCACCCAACGAGACCGGCCAAGTCACCACGACGGCGGACGTGGCCGGCCCCGGCACTGAGAAGGTCGGGCGCAACCAGCCCTGCCCCTGCGGCTCGGGTCGCAAGTACAAGGTCTGCCACGGTCGCGCCAGCTAAGCCGCGACGGCACCGGGCGGGGTCAGCACCGTCAGGTGCGTGCAGCGCCAGGACCCGCGATGGACGTCCAGGCGCAGCACGCACGACAGCGCCCGCCCGTCGAGGTCGAGCGTCACGCTCGCCTCGACGGCCCGTTCGGTGGGCATCTGGGAGCGAACGCGGCGGATGGCCGCCCGTCGCAGATGTGGGTCTTCGACGTAGCGCGCCAGGCTGAGGAAGGCGTGGCCGCTCAGGTGCGGTCTGAGCTGATGCAGGGGCCGACGCCCCAGGATGGTCTCGACGACGGCGCCGGCCAGGGACAACGCCTGGCGCGGCGCGCGGACCGGCTGCGCCGGCGCTGGGCGGGACACGATGCTCACGGGTCTGGGGAGGCTCATGCCGTGGACGCTAGTGACGGGCGTCCGGGCTCCCCGCGCCCCCGCGTGGCCCAGACAACACCTGCCCCCGACCTGACAACACCTCCGGCGCTCCGGACAACACCCGCGCAGCGGCGGACAACAGCTCGGCCGGTCAGCCCCCGAACATCAGCGTGAGACCGCCGACGGTGAACACCACCATCACCGCCAGCAGCGGCACGTGCACGGCCACCCGCTGCTCCCCGGAGCGCAGCGCGATGTCGTGCGTCACGAGCACCCCCGCGACGTGCCCCGTCACGATGGTGAGCACCTGGGCGACGGCGATCGCGGTGGGATACGCGAAGAGCCCCGTGGCCGGCGCCGCCTCCGCGAGACCGAACAGGTCCCAGCCCTGGCCCAGCGGGTCGCTGAATCGGAAGAGCGTGCGCTGCCCGTCGAGGTAGAGCATCGTGCCGTAGTGGGCGAGCGCGTAGCCCGCCACCAGCGGGATGAGCCCCGGTGCCAGCTGATCGGGGCCGAGTCCGCGGTAGGGCCGGGTGCCGAGATGGAACAGGGCGCCGATGAGTGTGACCGCACCGAGGAGACCGGCGGTCGCGGCCAGCCAGCCGGCCCACCCCGCGAGGTCCTGCGTGGAACGGACCCACCAGGAGGTGTTGGAGAGGGCGTCAAACAGCGTGCCACCCAGGAGCACCGCTGCGAGGACCGCGAGGTGTCGCGGCGGATGCCAGGAGGCCAGGTTGCGCAGTGGGTTCACCAGCAGGAGAACGCCTCTGCGGGTGCGGGCCCAGGGGGAGACACGTGCGATGGCGGAGGCGTAGGCCTCGAACGGATCGGCGCGTGCGATCCACGTCTGGCCCCGGACCAGGACGCCGGCCACCACCCAGGCCACCCATGCCGCTGCGAAGCCCCGCAGGACGGGCAGCGTCGCACCGTCCGGCTGCACGAGCTCCAAGTACTGGAAGCCCAGCAGCGCAGCGGCTGCGGGAAGCCGCGAGCCGCCGGGCCGGCTCCCCGGCGGAGCCGTCGCCCCCGTGAACCTGAGGAGCAGCCGGAGCGGATTGGTGCGCCGGTAGACGCCGCCGAAGAGCAGCGAGACGGGGACGAGACCCACCCAGACCAGCACGTACACGAAGCCGAAGACGGGGTTGTCGATGCGGTCCTGCCCGAAGCTCAGTGCCAACGCCGCGACCAGCCACACCAGCCCCACGGCGATCCGGAGCGGCCGCGAGAACCACGGCGAGTCGACGACGCGGGTCAGCCGCGGCAGTTCGATCCCGGCCTGATCACGGAACCGCGGGGTGCGCCACGCGAACAGGGCGACCCAGAAGGTGACCACCAACGCGCCGGCGGCACCCGCCAGGACCAACTCGAACGGCAGCGGGAGATCCCCGCGTGAGGCGATGCCGTGGAGCGGGATCACCGCACGACCAGATCGAGCCAGACTGCGTCGGTCACGTGGGACTCCACCTCGTAGGTCCCCGCCATCGACGCGTCGAAGGTCACGTCCGTGGCGACACCGGCCGGAAGGTCGGCCTCGATCTCGTAGCCGTGCACGTGCACGCGGTCGTCGGTGGGGGTGGTGATGCGCAGGGTGACGGTCGCCCCGAGCGGCACGTCGACCGTCCGCGTGGCCGCAGGCGGGTCGGTCACCGTGAGGTCCACCGTCACGGGAGCCGCGTCCGGGGAGCCGCATCCGGCCAGCAGGAGCAGCGGCGGCAGCAACAGAAGTCCGAGCGTGCGCATCATGTCGCGGTCGAACCTACTCCGATTCCCGCCCTGCTGCATCTAGGCTGGTCGGGTGGAGCGACAACTGGTGTTCATCCCGATCGCGGCCGACGACATGGGCGCGCTCGACGGGTCGACGACGCTGAGGGAGCGTCCGGCGCACACCGTCACGCCCGAACTCCTCGCCGAGCTCGGCTACTCCGAGCGGGAGGCCGAGGACGCCGAGCACGCGGCGATGGTGCTGGCGTCGGTGGCGGGCCTCGCCCGTCACGGGACCCGGCTGGTGATCGTCGCCGAGGTCGACCCGTCGACGGTGCGGCCCGGTGAGGATTCCGCGAACGGCGAGGTCGTGGTGGAGGTGTGTCCGACGCGGTCGATCACGGCGTGGTTCGCCGACGAGCCCGGCGCGGATGTTGGCGCCGCCGCGGCCGCGGCGCGGGGCCTGAGCATCGACGAGGCGTGGGAACTGCCGGAGGTGCAGGACCTGCTGCAGCGTCAGGATCTGCTGTGGAACGACGTCGTCGAGTACCGACGCGCAACCGGAGGAGGGGCGTGACATGCCACGATCGATCTGGAAGGGAGCGCTGTCCTTCGGCCTGGTGACGATCCCGGTGAAGGTCTACGGCGCCACGGAGGACAAGGACGTCTCGTTCCGGCAGGTGCACGCCGAGGACGGGGGCCGGGTCAGGCAGCAGCGGATCTGCGAGAAGTGCGGCCAGGTGGTGTCCTACTCGGATCTCGCGAAGGGGTACGAATCGGCGGACGGCAGGATGGCCATCCTCACCGACGAGGATTTCGCGAACCTGCCCCTCAGCACGCTCAAGACCGTCGACGTGGTCCAGTTCGTGGCCGAGCACGAGGTGGATCCGACGTTCTTCCAGCGCACCTACTTCCTCGAACCGGAGGCCACCGGCCAGAAGCCCTACGTGCTGCTTCGCGACGCACTGGCGAAGGAGGACAAGGTGGCGGTGGTCAAGGTGGCGCTGCGGCAGCGAGAATCGTTGGCGCTGATCCGCCCCAAGGACGACCTGCTCCTGCTGCACACCATGTACTGGCCGGACGAACTCCGCGACGGAGACTTCGCCGCGCCGTCGTCGGAGGTCAAGATCTCCGACGCGGAGCTGGAGATGGCCAAGCTCCTCATCGCGCAGCTCGAGGGGACGTTCGACCCCGAGGCGTACGCCGACTCCTACCGCGAGGCCCTGCTCGAGGTCGTCGAGGCGAAGCTCGCGGGCACCGAGGCCCCGACGCCGTCGGAGTCCTCAGCCCCCGTCGGCGATGTCGTCGACCTGATGGCCGCGCTCAAGGCCTCCGTCGAGGCTGCCAAGGCGCGGCGCGAGGCCGCCGGGCAGGCCGCGGCCAGCTAGCGGCCGAGCCACTCGGCGGCCCGACGCTCCAGGCCCGCGAACGCCTCGCGGATGAACGGCTCGATGTTGGCCTCGACCTTCTTGCCGACCAGGGGGATGCGGACGCGCAGGTCGCCGGTGTAGGAGCCGCGGGTGGTGGCGCCCTCCGGGGTGAGGAGCGCGTCGGCGTTGACGTCGATGGGGAGTCCGGGGACGTCGACGTCGACGGTGCCCCGCACGCTGCCGTCGGCCGCCGGAGCGCCGAACCGGAAGACCTGGGTCAGCGACACGGCCTGGCCGACGAAGGCGGTGAGGTTGCCGGGCACGGGCAGCTTCATCTCGAGCCGCGTGGCGTCCGGCTCGATGCTCACCTCGTGCGTGATGGCACCGGCGTGCCGAGCCACGTCGTCGATGAACTCCCTGGTGCGCAGCAAGGCCACGACCGCGGCGGGCTCGGCGGGGTACTGGTGCGTGTACGCGAAATCCATGACCGCCAGCGTAGCCGCCCCCACCGGGACCCTAGGATGACCGCATGAAGATCGACCTGCACACCCATTCCAGGGTCAGTGACGGGACCGATACCCCGACGAGCCTGGTCATGAAGGCGCACGCGGCCGGACTCGACGTCATCGCGCTGACCGACCACGACACCTTCGGCGGCGTTGCCGAAGCGCAGGAGGCCGGCAAACGCATCGGGGTCAAGGTCCTGAGCGGCATCGAGATCTCGACGGAGCAGACGGGGTCGTCGGTCCACCTGCTGGGCTATGGATGCGACCCGTTCGACCGCGACCTCAACGCCGAGCTCGTCCGGATCCGGGTCGGTCGCACCGAGCGACTCCCGGCCATGGTGGCGCGCCTCACGGCGGCCGGGATGCCGCTGACGGTGGACGAGGTGATGGCGGCCGCCAACGGTGCCCCCGCCATCGGTCGGCCCCACGTCGCCGACGCCATGGTGGCCAAGGGTTATGTGCGCGACCGCGACGAGGCCTTCGCGCTGTGGATCGCGGAGGGCAGGCCCGGCTATGTGCACCGGTACGCCTGCCAGCTCGAGCGGGCCATCGACCTCGTGCACGCCGCGAAGGGGGTCGCAGTCCTCGCACATCCCTGGGGCCGCGAGGGCAGGGCCGTGTTGACGGCGCCCTACATCGAGTCGCTCGTCCGGGACCACGGACTCGAGGGGATCGAGGTCGAGCACCCGGATCACGACGACGAGACGCGATCGCTGCTGTTCGAGATGGGCGCCCGGCTCGGGCTGATCAGGACCGGGTCGAGCGATTATCACGGGCTCGGGAAGAAGCGCAATCCGCTGGCCGTCAACCTCACCCGCGCGTCCGCCTACCGCGACCTGGTGGCGCGGATCCGGCGTCGAGGCGGCGTCGTCTAGGGCGCTAGGCTGGGCGGACCCAGTCGGATCGACCCTAGGCAGGTTTCCACCCATGTCGCACGACGACACCTTCGACCCCGAGGCCACCCTCACGCGCGCGACCGAACGCAGCCGGGAGATCGAGGCGCAGCTGCTGACGGATCCGGCGCGGTTCCGGATCCTCACGGGCGACCGGCCGACGGGGAACCTGCACATCGGCCACTACTTCGGCTCGCTGCAGAACCGGGTCCGGCTGGCCACGCTCGGCGTGGAGACCTTCGTCGTCATCGCGGACTACCAGGTCATCACGGACCGGGACGGGGTCGGCCCCATCCGTGAGCGGGTCTACTCCCTGCTCACCGACTACCTCGCCGTGGGCCTCGACCCGTCCGAGGTGACGATCTTCACCCACTCGCAGGTGCCCGCCCTGAACCAGCTGATGCTGCCGTTCCTGTCGATCGTCACGGACGCCGAGCTGCGGCGCAACCCGACGGTGAAGTCCGAGCTCGACGACACGGGCGACCGGCCGATGTCGGGCCTGATGCTGACCTATCCGGTCCATCAGGCGGCAGACATCCTGTTCTGCAAGGCGAACCTCGTCCCCGTCGGCAAGGATCAGCTGCCGCACCTCGAGCAGGCGCGTGTCATCGCCCGCCGGTTCGACGAGCGGTACGGCCGCGTCGACGACGACCGCCCCGTGTTCCCCGCCCCCCAGGCGCTGCTCAGCCGGTCCGGGACGGTGCTCGGTCTCGACGGCACCAAGATGTCCAAGTCCAAGGGCAACACCATCGAGCTGGGCATGACCGCGGACGAGACCGCCAAGCTGCTCAAGCGTGCGGTGACGGACTCGGACCGTCACATCACCTACGACCCGGTCAACCGGCCGGAGGTCTCGAACCTCGTCAACCTGGCCGCCCTCTGCCTCGACCGGGAGCCCGTCGACGTCGCCGAGGAGATCGGCGACGGGGGAGGCGGCGGCCTGAAGAAGCTGGTCACCGCCGCCGTCAACGACTACTTCGCGCCGATCCGGGCCCGCCGGGCCGAGCTCGCCGCAGACCCCGGCTACCTCGAGCAGGTCCTGGCGGACGGCAACCGTCGCGCGAACGAGGTCGCCGACGCCACCCTCGACGAGGTGCGCGGGGCCATGCGGATGGTCTACTGACCGGTCTCGGTGGCCGGGGCGCCCGGCTGGACCTCGACCCCGCCGCGGGTGCGGCGCCGCCGGCGCCGCGGCTTGCTCTCAACCTCGGGCGCCTTGTCAGCGGCGGGGTGATCCCCGGCAGGTTCGGTCGAGCGGCGCGTCCTGCGCCGCCGGCCTTCGGCCGGGGCGTGCTTGGCTTCGACGGCCTTCTCCCGCGCGGCGATCGCGCCGGGAAGACGACCCTTCGTGCCCTCGGGGATGTCGTGGTCCGCGTACAGGTGCGGTGACGACGAATAGGTCTCGGCCGGGGCAGGCATCCCGAGCTTCAACGCCTGGTCGATGAGCTTCCAGCGATGCAGATCGGACCAGTCGACGAAGGTGACGGCGACGCCGGAGTTCCCCGCACGCCCGGTGCGGCCGATGCGGTGCACGTAGGTGGCATCCGTGTCCGGGCACTCGTAGTTGATGACGTGGCTCACGCCGCTGATGTCGATGCCGCGGGCCGCGACGTCGGTCGCCACGAGCACGGAGATGGTGCCGGCGCGAAACTTCTTGAGGCTGCGCTCACGGGCCTGCTGGTTGAGGTCGCCGTGGATGGCGGCGGCGGCGAACCCGCGGTCGACCAGGTCGTCAGTGAGGCGCTGCGCGGCGCGCTTGGTCCGGCAGAACACCATGACCTTGGTGGTCTGGCGGCCCTGCAGGATGCGGGCGACCATCTCCGGCTTGTCGAGGTCGTGCGCCTGGTACACGTACTGGTCGATGTCCGGCACGGTCATCTGGGCGTCGTGGCCCTCGGCACGGATGTTGACGGGCCGGTTGAGCGTGGCGCGGGCGAGCGTGAGGATCGGGGCCGGCATCGTGGCGGAGAACAGCATGGTCTGCCGGTCCTGCGGCGTCTTGCGCAGCAGTCGTTCGATGTCGGGCAGGAACCCGAGGTCGAGCATCTCGTCGGCCTCGTCGAGGACCAGCACCTGGATCTGCGACAGGTCGAGCGCGCCGCGGTCGGCGAGGTCGAGCAGTCGCCCGGGCGTGCCGACGGCGATGTCGATGCCTGACTCGAGGGCGCCCAGCTGCTCGTCGTACCCGGTGCCGCCGTAGATGGTCAGTACGCGCATCTTCAGGTGCTTGCCGGCGACGTCGAGGTCGCGGCCGACCTGCAGGGCCAGCTCTCGGGTGGGGCACACGACCAGGGCGCGGGGGCGCCCGTGCGCGGGCTTCTCGCCGCCCGAGATGGTCACCATCCGGTGCAGGAGGCTGACGCCGAAGGCCAGCGTCTTGCCGGTGCCGGTCCGGGCCTGGCCGATGAGGTCGACGCCGGAGATGGCCAGCGGTACGGCCAGTGCCTGGATGGCGAAGGGATGGACGATGCCGACCTCCGCGAGGGCGGAGGTGATGGAGTCGTGAATGCCGAGGTCGGCGAAGGTGTCGTCGACCGGCTGCTCGTTGTCGCTCAGGGTTCTCCCCAATCTGGGACGAACTCACGGCGCGGTTGGCGCGCCGGAGGCGGGGCCATTGCTGCCCGCAGGCCACCAGCCTACCTCACGAGCGTCAGACCGCCCCGAAACCCACCGTCCGTGTGGTGGGGGAGCCGAGATCCAGGTACGCGATCCGAGCGCCGGGAATGAGGACCCGGCGGCCCTTCTCGTCGACGAGCTCGAACAGCGAGGCGTTCGCGACGGCGTCCCGCACGCGGTCGGCGATTTCGTCCGCCGGGACGGTGGTGTCGATGGTGACCTCGCGGGGCACGTCGGTGATGCCGATCTTGACTTCCATGGGAGACACTCTAGCCAGCGCGGGCAAGAGGTCAGGACACGCGGGCGAGGGCGACCGTGATGTTGTCCTTGCCGCCCTGCTCGTTGGCCCAGTCGACCAGGCTCTCGGCCAGATCGCCGGGCTCCGGGGCGGCGGTGGCGCGGTCCAGCAGGAGCCGCCCCATGTCGGCCGGGTCGCTCGCATAGTTCCACAACCCGTCGGAACACAGCAGCAGCCATCCCGGCCGGCGAACGGAGGCCGAGGTGACCGACGGGACGGTGTCGGTCGCCTGGCGGCCCAGCCACTTGGTGATCGCGTGGGCCTGCGCGGACTGCTCCGCTTCGTCGCGGGACATGCCGAGCATGATCCGCGCCTGTGCCATGGAGTCGTCGGTGCTGAGCAACGCCGCGGTGCCGTCGTCGGACACCAGGTAGGCGCGGGAGTCGCCGACGTTCCCGACGGTGACGAGACCGTCCTCGATGACGGCGACGATCAACGTGCAGGCCGCGGGATCCCCGGCTTCGGCGTGGACGGCGTCATTCGCGGCGTCGAAGGCTGCTCCGAGGGCGGCGCCCGGGTCGGTCCCCGCGCGCAGTGAGGCGATGAGCGAATCCACGGCCGTCTGCGCGGCCACGAGGGAGGCCCGGTCCGATCCGGGGGTGGTGCTCACGCCGTCGGCCACGGCGAGCACGGCCGCCTGCGGCGGGGTCTCGCGCACCGCGAGCGACAGCGCGTCCTGGTTCACGTCGTGCCGGCGCCCCGCATCGCTGCACCCCGCGATCCAGTCCGCGGGGACCCGGACGTAGTGCGAGCGTTCAGAGCGCTCGGGCGTGAGCTCCATGCATCCTCCCGGTGACGACTGCCCCCATAGTGTCAGAAGTCGGGGGACGGCAGCGACGGTGAGGCGGCCGTCGGCAGCGTCGCCGCCCACAGATCTCCCAGGCGCTGGACCCGGTCCAGCGCCTGCGTGGGACTGGTGCGCAGCACCGAATCGGGACGCAGCGCGGCCACCTCGTCCCAGGTCAGCGGCGTCGCCACCGACGGCTCATCCAGGCCGCGCACCGAATACGCCGTCACCGTGTTGCGCGCCGCGAGGTTCTGCCCGTAGTCGACGAAGACCAGGTTGGCACGGGCCTCCTTGCTCATCGTCGCGACGTACATCGAGGGGTGGCTGCGGGCCAGGTGTTGGGCGAGGGCGGTGGCGAACGCGTGCACGACGCTCGCGGGGGTGGGCTGGATGGGCACGGTCAGCTGGATGCCCTTGTTGCCCGACGTCTTGGGATGCGCCACGAGGCCCACCTCGGCCAGCACCGTCGCGGCTCTGATCGCGGCCCTGGCGGAGTCGGCGGGCGTGATCCCCGGACCCGGATCCAGGTCCACGATCAACGTGGTGGCGCGGGGCTCGTGCTCGCCGGAGAGCAGCAGCCCGTCGGGAGAGTCGGTGGCGTCGTGGATGAGCCACTGCGGGGTGTGCAGCTCGACCGCGGCGAGGTTCGCGAGCCACACGAGGTCGGCCGTGCGGTGGGCAGTCACGTAGGTGACGGTGCCGGCCGACGTGGCCACGTCCACGGTGTCGACCCAGTCGGGGGCGCCGGGGGGCACGTTCTTCTCGTAGAAGGAGGGGCCGGCCGTGCCGTCCGGGCAGCGGACCCGGGTCACGGCGCGGTCCCGGAGGTGCGGGAGCATCGCGTCGGCGACGCCGACGTAGTAGGAGATGAGTTCCCCCTTGGTGAACCCGGACGGGAAGAGGGGCTTGTCGAGATTGCTCAGGTTGAGCGTCAACCCGTCGATCCGGGTTGCGATCCGTTCACTCATGCGTCCTCCGTGCCTCAGCCTGCCATGGACCGCGCGTGAAAATGTCGGTCCGGGCTGGTTGCATGGGGGCATGAACTTCCGGGTCCTGCCGCCGCGCCGTGCCGTCGCCCCGGTTCTGACCCTCGAACAGCGGGCCGCGCTGGGCGGCGACGGCGTGCGCGTCGTGCTGGGAGGGCCCGGCACGGGCAAGTCCACGGTCGCGGCGGCGGCCGCCGCCGAACGTGTCCGGGGTGGCGCCGAGCTCGAGCGGATCATCGTGGTGTCGCATACTCGGCCGGCCGCTCAGCAGCTGCGCCGGGACATCACCCGCCGCGTCGACAGGGCCCAGACGGGCGCCATGGTCACCACGGTCCACGGGCTGTCGCTCGGCCTGCTGCGCCGCTTCCTGCCTCACGAGGACGAGGGCTGGCGGTTGCTGCGGGCCCCCGAGCAGGAGCAGCGGATCCGCGAGCTCCTGGACGGGCAGCCGGTGGAGGCGTGGCCGGAGGCGGTGCGGCCGGCGCTGCGGACGCGTGCCTTCGCCCGGCAGCTCAGGGAGGTGCTGGCCCGCGTGCGGCAGCTCTCGCTCGACCCGGAGGCCCTGGAGTCCATGGCCCGCGAGGGCGGCGATGAGCTGTTCGCCGCCGTCGCCAGGTTTCTTGAGAGCTACCTGACGGTCGGCGACTTCTCCGGCACGCTGGATTACGCGGAACTGGTGTACCGCACGCGGCTCCTGCTGACGGACTCGGCGGTGACGGACGCCGTGCGGGCCTCATTCGACGCGGTGATCGTCGACGACGCCCACGAGCTCGACCCGGCGCAGGTCGGCCTCGTCACTGACCTCGCCCGTGCGGGCCTCCCCCTCCTGGCGCTGGGGGATCCCCGGCAGCGGATCGGCGGCTACCGCGGCGCCAGCGCCACCGCCCTCACGGACCTGGGCGGGCTGCCGGGCGCGCGCACCCTCGTCCTGGCCGCGGGCCACCGTGCGCGCACGGAGGTCGCGGCGGCCCTTGGCGCGCTGCAACCGCGGATCGGCGGCCCGGTCGATCCGCCACCACCGCTCCCGGCGGGCCCCGGCGGGCGGGTGGCGGCGCGCGTCTTCGACGACGCGACCGCCGAACTGGCCCACGTCGCGGCGGAGATCAGGACGGCGGTGACCGTCGACGGACTGGACTGGAGGGACCTGGTCGTCGTGACGCGTTCCGGCCGCTCGCAGCTCAGCGGCATCGCCGCCGAGCTCATCCGCCAGGGCGTGCCGGTCGAGGTCTCCGGCGACGAGATCGCCGTGGCCGAGCAGCCCGCCGCCGCCACGCTGCTCCTCGCGCTGGACGTGGCCGCGAGGGGAGGGGCGCCGGCGGCCGACGAGGCGCGCCTGCTGCTGTCGTCGCCGCTGGCAGGCCTCGACGGCGTGGCGCAGCGGGCGCTCGGTCGCAGTCTGGTGGCCCGTCACCGCGCCCTCGGCACGTCGGCGGTCCTGACCGCCCGGTGCCTGGCCGACGCCGACCTCCTGACCGGGATCGACACGCCCGAAGCATCGGCGGCGCGCCGGCTGGGCCGACTCCTGGCGGAGGCGGCGTCGCTGCTGGAGGGCGGTGGTGAGGTGCAGGAGGCGCTGTGGCTGCTGTGGGACCGCAGCCCCTGGCCCGCGAGGCTGAGAGAGCGGGCGCTGCGCGGCTCACGGCGGGCGGATGCGGACCTAGACGCTGTGGTGGAGCTGTTCGACCTGGCTGCCCGCAGTGGCGACATGCGCGGGCAGGCCGGCGCCGTCACGTTCATCGCCGAGGTCGCGGGCCAGGAGATTCCCGCCGACACCGGCCGCGAATCCTCGGTGACGGGCCGAGGGGTCCGCGTGGTCACGGCGCACCGCACCCGCGGGTTGCAGTGGGAGCGGGTGTGGATCCTGGGCGTCCAGGAGGGGGCGTGGCCGCGGCTCACCCGCGCCGGCCTGCTGCTGGATCCGGACCGGATCGGTCCGGAGGCTCTGGCGCCGCCCGGGCAGGCGTCCCAGCTGGCGGCGGAACGGCGGTTGTTCCACGTGGCGTGCTCCCGTGCCGTGTCGGAGCTGCGGGTCAGCGCGGTCCAGGGCATCGAGGGGGAGGGCGGGCGACCGTCGCGGTTCCTGGACGAGCTGGGGGTCGCCGTCGAGCGCGTCTACGGCCGGCCCCGGGACCTCTTGTCCACGGCCTCCCTCGTCGGCGACCTCCGGCGCACCCTGGCCGACGAGACGGCCGGCCCGGGCCTGCGTCGCGCCGCGGCGCTCCGCTTGGCGCGCCTCTCCCAGGTGGAGGCGCCCGACGGCGCGCCGGGGTTCCCGGGAGCGGCGCCCGACGGCTGGTGGGGCCTGCATCCGCCGAGCCCCGGCGTCTCGCCGGACGACGGGCCCGTGCGGATCACCGGCTCGTCCCTGGAGATGCTGCTGGAGTGCCCGCGGCGCTGGTTCCTGTCCAGGCGCGCGAAGGCGGACAGCGGCCGGCAGTCCCGCGCCTCCGTCGGCGACGTCGTCCACCTCCTCGCACGGCATGCCGCCGTCGACGGGCTGGACGCGGCCGGGATGCGGGCGAAGCTGGCCGAGGTGTGGACCCGCATCCCCTTCGAGGCCGAGTGGCTGTCCACGTCCGAGCGGTCGGAGATCGAGGCGGCCATCGACCGCTTCGCCCGCTACCACGAGCACAGCCGCGACACCCTGCTGGCGGTCGAACACCCGTTTCGCGTCTCCCTCACGGTCGCCGGCCAGGAGGTGCAGCTCGACGGGACAGTCGACCGGCTGGAACGTCTGCCGGACGGTCGGCTGCGGATTGTCGACCTCAAGACGGGGCGCCGGCTGCTCAAGGAGGCCGACGTCGTCGACCACGCCCAGCTCGGCGTGTACCAGCTGGCGGCCTCACTGGGCGCGTTCGAGGATGTCGCCCCCGGCGCCAGGGCCGTGGCACCGCCCGCGCTGCTGTTCCTGCGCGGTGGCGAGGCCCTGCCGCTCGAGGTGGCCCAGCCGTCCATCGACGACAGCCCGCGGCTGCCAGCCGAGGATCCTGGGGACGGGCCCACCTGGGTGCACGACCGGATCCGCAGCGCCGTGGAGATCGTGCGCGGCGGGCGCTACGACGCCACCGAGTGCGCGAGTTGCCGCTACTGCCCGTTCGCCGCCTCCTGCCCCGCCCTGGGCCGATCCGGAGCCGCTCTATGACCATCCACCGGCTCCGTCCCGCGATGTCGCGTCCCGAGCACGTGGCCGACGCGCTGGCGATCCCGTTCTCCGAGGAGCAGCTGGCGGCCATCACCTCGCCGCTCGAGCCGACGGTGATCATCGCCGGGGCGGGCAGCGGCAAGACCACGGTCATGGCCGCCCGCGTCGTGTGGCTCGTCGGCACCGGGCAGGTTCGCCCCGAGGAGGTGCTCGGGCTCACCTTCACGAGGAAGGCGGCCGCGGAGCTGGCCTCGCGGGTGTCGGTCGCTCTGGACCGTGCGGGTGTGGGCGGCTCCGCGGAGAGCGACGGCGCCGAGCTCATCATGACCTACGACTCGTTCGCCGCCCGACTCGTGGCGGAGTTCGGGCTGCGCATCGGACTGGACAGGGATCCGGTGATGATCACCGGCGCCACCCGGTTCCGGTTGGCCACCCGGGTGGTGGCGGACGCCCCTGGGCCTTTCCACCACATCAGCCGGCTCAGCCACCACAACATCCCCGAGCGCGTACTGGCCCTGGATGCGGAACTCCAGTCGCACCTGGTGGACCCCGCCGACGTCATCGCCGCCTGCGACGCGGCTGACGAGAGATTCCGGGCGGCCCCGCTGTGGCGGGGGAAGGTGATGCGCGACGTGGAACGCGCGCTCGATGCCTCCGCCGAGCGGCGCGAGCTGCTGGATCTGGTGGTCCGATACCAGGACCTGAAGCGCCGGCTGGGCGTCGTCGAGTTCGCCGACCAGCTCCGCGAGGCCGTCCGGCTCGTCACCCAGGTGCCGGACGTGGGCGCCGAGCTGCGCCGCCGGTTCGGCGTCGTGCTCCTGGACGAGTACCAGGACACCTCCGCGGCCCAGGCACGGCTGCTCAGGAGTCTCTTCACCGGCCCGCCGTCCAGCGACGCGATGGGCTTCCCCGTCACCGCGGTGGGCGACCCCTACCAGGCCATCTACGGGTGGCGCGGCGCGGCGTCGGGCAACATCCTCGAGTTCCCGATGTCGTTTCGGAGATCGGACGGCACTCCCGCCGTCCGCCAGACGCTGAGCATCAACCGCCGCAGCGGCCGTCGCATCCTCCAGGTCGGCAACGGCCTGGCCAAGGCGTTGGCCGCGGCCCCGGGCGAGGCGGGAGTCAGTCTCGTGGCCCCGCCGTCGGCGCCGTCGGGGTCGGTGGCGGCGGCCACCTTCGACACCTTCCGCGACGAGGTGGACTGGATCGCCGAGATGGTGGCGGCGCGCCGGGAGACCGGCATCGGGTGGGCCGACCAGGCGATCCTCGTCCGCCGCAACGCACTGTTGGCCCCCATCTTCGAGGCGCTGCGGGATCGCGACATCCCGGTCGAGATCGTCGGGTTGGGAGGGCTGCTGGCACTGCCCGAGATCGCCCCCCTGGTGTCGACGCTCCGAGTCATCGACGATGTCACCGCCAACCCTGACGTTGCCGCTCTTCTCACCGGACCGCGGTGGAACATCGGCCTGGCGGACCTGGAACTGCTGGGGGAGCGGGCGCGGGCCATGGTGTCGCCGTCCCGACGCCCGACGGGCCTGGACGACGCTCTGGTTCATAGCGTGACGGGGGCGGATCCCGGCGAGATGGTGTGCCTCCTCGACGCCGTCGCGGACCCGGGCGACGCACCACTCAGCCCCGCGGCGCGGGAGCGCCTGGCGCGGTTCCACGCAGAGATCACCGGGTTGCGCCGGCACTCCTCGGAGCCGGTGGGGGACCTGGTCACCCGCGTCATCGACGTGCTCGGCCTGGAGTCGGAGCTCCTGGCCGCCGGCGCCGACACCTCCCAGATCGCGCGGTTCGCCGCCGAGGTGTCGAGCTACACGGACGTCGACGGTGACGGCAGCCTGAGCGGGCTGCTCGCCTATCTCGACGCCGAAGAGGAACACGGGGAAGGGCTGCAGCAGGCCGTGCCCTCCGAGGCGGACTCGGTCAAGCTCCTGACGGTGCACCGGGCCAAGGGCCTCGAGTGGGACACCGTCTACCTGCCCGGACTCGTCGACAAGGTGTTCCCGTCGGAGCCGCGGTCGGGCATCTGGCCGCAGCGTGCTGAGGTCCTGCCGGCGCCCCTGCGGGGCGACGCCGACGCGGTGCCGCAGCTGCGGGATCACACCAAGGACGGGCTCGCGGCCCTGCGGGACGCCGTCCGGATCGAGCACCGTCTCTCCGAGGACCGTCTCGCCTACGTCGCCGCGACGCGGGCCAAGCAGCTGCTGGTGGCCACCGCGCATGTCTGGACGCCGGGCAACGTCCGGCCGCGGGGGGAGTCACCGTACTTCGCCGTCATCCGGGAGCTGGCCGAGGCCGAGGGCTGCTACCTCGACGGGGCCACGCGGGACGCGGCGACCAACCCCGTGCCCGCCGAGCCCCTCCGCGCCGGCTGGCCCGTCCAACTCGACCTGGAGCAGGTCTCGGCCCGGCGCGCCGCCGCGGAGCTCGTGCGGGAGGCGGGCCGGCTCCTGGCCGTCCGGGAGGAGGAGCAGGCGGCCTGGGTGTGGGAATCGGGGACCCTCACCCCCGATGACGAGGCCCGCATCGCCCATTGGGACGCGGCGGCGAGCCACCTCACCGATCTGGTCCGGCGCCGCCACCTCACCGAGGTCACACTCCCCGAGGGGTTGTCGGCCACGGCGATCATGGGGCTGCGCGCCGATCCCGAGGCCTTCGCCGCATCGCTGGTGCGTCGGATGCCGCGCAGACCCTCCCCGGTGGCCCGCACCGGTTCCCGGTTCCACGCCTGGCTGCAGCAGCGCTTCGAGCTGCCCGCCATGCTCGAGGAGTTCGACGGGAGTGCGGACTGGGACGACGCTGACGAGCTGGGGGCGCTCACCGCCGCCTTCGAGGCCGGTCAGTTCGCGGCGTTGGCTCCTCTGGGTGTCGAGGTGCCCTTCCTCATGGCGCGTGCGGGGCACGTCCTGCGTGGCCGCATCGACGCCGTGTACCGCTGGGAGTCGGAGGGGCTCGAGTATCTCGTGGTGGACTGGAAGACGTCGGACCGCGCCGCCGACCCCCTCCAGCTGGCCGTGTACCGACAGGCGTGGGCCGAGGCGCGCGGCGTCGACCCGTCGGTCGTGGGCGCGGCGTTCTACCATGTGCCCACGGACCGGCTCCGGTTCGTCGACGCTCCGTCCTCGCTCATCGATGAGGCTCTGTCCTCAGGGAGGAACCCGTCATGAATCAGTGGACGACACCGTCCGGACTCGACCGGTCCGCCGCACGCCGGGCCCCGGAGCAGCTCCGGGCGGCGTGGTCCCAGGCGGTCGTGATCGAGGTCGACGGCGCCGGCAACCTCTCCGCCGACGCCGGAGCACCGCGCCCGCTCGCGGCGCCGGGCGAGCTGCGCGACGAGGACATCCTGCTGGGGTGGTATCAGGGCCGCCCGTGGCTGGCGCGCCGCGTCGCTGCCCTCGACGGGCCGACCATCGGATGGCGGGATCTCGACCCCACCATGGCCGATCCCCTCGCGGCGGCCGTGGCTCTCGCGCGGTGGCACGCCACGTCGCCCACCTGCGAAGCCTGCGGGACCCGAACCGTCCCGGACCTGCTGGGGGCGCGGCGGTCCTGCCCGGAGTGCGGGGCGTTGGCCTTCCCAAGAATCGATCCGTGCGTCATCGTCGCCATCACCGACCCGGCCGACCGGATCCTGCTGGCGCGGCAGGGACAGTGGGCCGCCCGACGGGTCTCGGTCGTGGCGGGGTTCGTGGAGGCCGGCGAGTCCGCCGAGCAGGCGTGTCACCGCGAGGCCGCCGAGGAGGTCGGCGTCCGGCTGACCGGAGTGTCCTACGTGGCCAGCCAGCCCTGGCCGATGCCGAGGTCGCTCATGCTGGGGTTCGAGGCGCGCGCCGAAGACGGCCGGATAGACGTCGACGGCGACGAGATCGCGGAGGGTGCGTACTACACCCGCGCGGATCTCGCCGCCGCCGTCGACTCCGGAGCCCTCATCCTGCCCGGTCAGGCGTCGATCGCGCGACACCTGATCGAGCGGTGGCTCAGCGCTGGTTGAGCCGGCTCGTCTCGTCGTGGATGTGGCTGGCCACCTCGGTCAGCTTCTCGCGGTGCTGCGCGGCGTGGTGGGCGCAGAACATCAGTTCGCCGCCCGACCGCAGAAAGACGCGGAGATAGGCCTGAGCACCGCAGCGGTCGCAACGGTCGATGGCGGTCAGCGTAGGGTCCATGGCAATCTCGGTCATCGCGGTCCTCCCACCGTGTGATCTGATCAACGTGATCGGAAAGTTCAACGTACCGGACGGCGCAAATGTTCCCGGCGTACCCGCCCGCGTTTCGTGCGACGGCGGCCGCGTCGGCGCCCGGTAGCCTAGGCCGGTGCAGACCCCGAAGAGCAAGCAGCCCCACTCGCGCGACTACGAGGCGAAGAACCTCCTGGTGCTCGAGGGGTTGGAGGCGGTGCGTAAGCGCCCCGCGATGTACATCGGCTCGACCGACACCCGCGGGCTCATGCACTGCCTCTGGGAGATCATCGACAACGCGGTCGACGAGGCGCTCGCCGGCTTCGGCGATCGCATCGAGGTGGTCCTGGACGGCGACGGCTCCGTCTTCGTCGCCGATCACGCCCGCGGCATCCCGGTCGACACCGAGCCCCGCACCGGCCTCAGTGGCGTCGAGGTGGTGTTCACCAAGCTGCACGCCGGCGGCAAGTTCGGCAACTCGTCGTACAACGCCACGGGTGGTCTGCACGGCGTGGGCGCCTCGGTCGTCAACGCCCTGAGCACGCGGCTCGACGTCGAGGTGGACCGCGGGGGAGCGACGTGGTCGATGAGCTTCCGCCGCGGCGTTCCGGGCGTCTTCGACGGCGACGGGCCGGACGCGGCCTTCACCCCGCAGAGCGGGCTGCGCAAGACGGGGCGCGTGGCCAAGGGCGTCACCGGCACCCGGGTCCGCTACTGGCCCGACCGGCAGATCTTCCTGGCCGATGCCGAACTGTCGCTGAGCCACCTGCACGACCGGGCGCGCCAGACGTCGTTCCTTGTGCCCGGACTCGCCCTCGATGTGGCCGACCGGCGCGGCGACGAGCCGTCGCGGGAGACGTTCGTCCACGTCGGCGGCATCACCGAGTTCGCCGACTTCCTCGCCCACGATGCCCCTCTCACCGACGTGATCCGGCTCCAGGGACACGACGCCTTCGTCGAGACGGTCCCGATGCTGGACGATTCGGGGGCCATGACGCCTACCGACGTCGAGCGGGATCTCGACGTCGACATCGCCGTGCGCTGGGGCACCGGATACGACACGACCGTCAAGTCGTTCGTGAACATCATCGCCACTCCGAAGGGCGGCACGCATGTCGCGGGCTTCGAGCGCGGCCTCACGCGCGCCTTCGTCAAGTCGCTCGACGGGACGCGGCTCCTCAAGGCCGGCGAGGAGATCATCAAGGACGACTGCATGGAAGGCCTCACCGCCGTCGTGACGGTGCGCCTGGCCGAGCCGCAGTTCGAGGGCCAGACGAAGGAGGTCCTCGGCACTCCGCCGGTCCAGAAGCTGGTGACCGGCATCGTCGAGCGCGAGTTGGCGGAGTTCCTCACGAGCACCAAGGCCGCGGTCCGCCCCGTCGCCAGGACCCTCATGGAGAAGGTGGTCAACGCCTCGCGGACCCGTGTCCAGGCTCGGGCGCACAAGGAGAACCAGCGCCGCAAGAACGCGCTGGCGTCGTCGGCGCTGCCCCCGAAGCTCAAGGACTGCCGGTCCACCGCCGTGGACGGCACCGAACTGTTCATCGTCGAGGGCGACTCGGCTCTGGGCACCGCCAACGTCGCGCGGAACTCGGAGTTCCAGGCGCTGCTGCCGATCCGCGGCAAGATCCTCAACGTCCAGAAGGCGTCCGTGGGGGACATGCTCAAGAACGCTGAGTGCGCCTCCATCATCCAGGTCGTGGGCGCCGGCTCGGGGCGGACGTTCGATCTCGACGCCGTGCGCTACGGAAAGATCATCTTCATGGCCGACGCCGACGCCGACGGCGCGCACATCCGGACGCTGCTGGCCACGCTGTTCTTCCGGTACATGCGCCCCCTGGTGGAGGCGGGGCGCATCTACTCGGCCGTCCCGCCCCTGCATCGGTTCGAGCTCATCAACCCCAAGCGGGGCTACGAGAAGTACATCTACACCTACTCGGACGCGGAGTACCAGCGCAAGGCCGCCGAGCTCACCAAGCGCGGACAGGCGTTCAAGGATCCGCAGCGCTACAAGGGCCTCGGCGAGATGGACGCCGATCAGCTGGCCGACACCACCATGAACCCGCGGCACCGCACCCTGCGGCGGCTGACGGTGGATGACGCCGCCGCCGCGGAGCGGGTGTTCGAGATGTTGATGGGCAACGACGTCGGCCCCCGCAAGGAGTTCATCGTCGAGGGGGCCTACGCCCTTGAGGCCGACCGGATCGACGCTTAGCCCTCGACCAGCACCACCGAGAGGTGACGAGGGCCGTGGACGCCCTCGACCCGGCTCAGCTCGATGTCGCTGGTGGCCGAGCCCCCGCTCAGCCAGGTGACCGGCCGGCGTTCCCGGAGAGCGGGCGCCAGGCGGGCCATGCCCTCCGGCACGTCGCTGACCACCTGGTCGGCCCGCACCACGCAGATGTGCCGGTCCGGCAGCAGGCTCAGGGCGCGACGTCCCTGCCCGGCGGAATGGTCGAGCGCGATCGTGCCCGAGTCGGCCATGGCCACGGCCGAGGTCGTCACGACCGCGTCGATGGTGTTGAGCTGGGCGTGACTGAGCGGGGGCTCGTCGCGGTAGACCTGGATGCCGGACGCGCCGATGGCCGCCGTCCACTCTCCGGGCAGCCCTCCCGGCACCACCACGCTGGTGGCCCCGAGGCGTTGCAGGGCCTGGACGATCGTGGTGCCGATACCGGACTCGGCACACCGATCGACCGTCGCCTTGTAGTCCTCGACCTTCTCGACGAAGTCGGCGAGGACGTCAACCGTGTCCAGTGGGCGTCCGTACACCCACTCGACCGGTACATCCACCTCGGGGCGGTCTTCGGTGACGTCAGCGGTGGCACGCCGGACGCGGCGCAGCACCTCCTCGCGTGCGTTCACTGCTGGTCTCCTTCGTGGTTGTCCTTCCACCACTGACGGAAGGTCTGGGCGGGTGGGGCCTCGACGTCGCGGGCCTGGAGCCAGCGCGACGCGATGGGGATCGGCAGGGGGCCGAGCCACTTGCCGCGTAGGACCTTGCCGGCCAGCTGGCTGGCCTGCTGGGCGGTCTCGAGGTGCGAGCCGTCGGCCATCAACCATCCCGCGCCCTTCATGAGGGCCTGTTCGCCGGTGGGGTGCTTGGCGGTCTTGTACTCCACGGCCTTGTGCCGCAGGTGCACCAGGATGTCGGTGAAGGGAATCCGCACCGGACACACCTCGTTGCAGGCGCCGCACAGCGTGGAGGCGAAGGGCAGTGCCCGGTCGTTCGGGTTGTCCATGCCCCGCAGCTGCGGGCCGAGGATCGCGCCGATCGGACCCGGGTAGGGGGAGCCGTAGGCGTGGCCGCCGACCCGCTCGTACACCGGGCAGATGTTGAGGCAGGCGGAGCACCGGATGCAGCGCAGGGCGGCGCGGCCGTGGGGGTCGGCCAAGGCATTGGTGCGGCCGTTGTCCAGGAGGACGACGTGCAGGTCCTGGGGGCCGTCGCCAGGGGTGACTCCGGTCCAGAAGGACGTGTACGGGTTCATCCGCTCGCCGGTCGACGACCGTGGCAGCAGCTTGAGGAAGACCTCGAGGTCCTGCAGCGTCGGCACGATCTTCTCGATGCCGACGATGGACACCATGGTCTCGGGCAGCGTCAGACACATGCGGCCGTTGCCCTCCGACTCGACGACGACGAGCGTGCCGGTCTCCGCGACGATGAAGTTTCCGCCGGAGACCCCCATCTTGGCCCGGAGGAACTTCTCGCGCAGGTGCGTGCGTGCCGCGTCGGTCAGCTCGGCGGGGTTGTCGGAGATGCCCTCCGGCGCGGGGGTGCCGTAGCGGCCCATCTCGGTGGTGAAGATCTCCCGGACCTCGGACCGGTTGCGGTGGATCGCGGGGACGAGGATGTGGCTGGGGAGGTCGTGGCCCAGCTGGACGATGAGCTCGGCCAGGTCCGTCTCCCAGGCCGCGATGCCGTTGGCCTCCAGGTGCTCGTTGAGGTCGATCTCCTGGGTGACCATGGACTTGATCTTGACGACCTCGTCGACGCCCTTGGCCTGGGCGATCTCGGTGACGATCCGGTTGGCGTCGGCCGCGTCGCGTGCCCAGTGCACCGTGATGCCGGCTGCGGTCATCGCTGCCTCCGCCTGGAGCAGGTAGTGCTCGAGGTGACGGGCGACGCGGTCTTTGATCTGTGCCCCGGCGGTCCGCAGTTCTTCCCAGTCGGGAACCTCGGCCGCCCGCGCGACGCGCTTGGCGCGGATGGTCCCGGTCGCGTGGCGCAGGTTCTTGCGCTGTTCGGCGTTCTCGAGCGCGGACTTGGCCGCCTTCGGGAAGGGAGGGATCCCCAGCCAGGAGCCGGGTTCCGGGGTTCGTCGCTCGGTCATCGCTGGTCCTCCTCGGTGCTGGCCAGGATCTCGGCCAGATGGATGGTCTTGATTCCTGCCCGCTGCCGGTGCAGGACGCCGCCGATGTTCATGAGGCAGGCGTGGTCGCCGGCCACGAGGAACTCGGCGTCGGTGGACCGCACGTGCCGCGCCTTGTCCGACGCCATCGCGACGGACACCTCGGAGTTCTTGACGGAGAAGGTGCCGCCGAATCCGCAGCACTGCTCGGCCTTCGGCAGGTCGACGAGGTCGATGCCCCGGACGGCCCGCAGCAGCTGCAGGGGCCGGTCGCCGACCTTCGCGATGCGCATCGAGTGGCAGGTGGGGTGGTAGGTCACGCGGTGCGGGAAGTAGGCGCCCACGTCGGTGACTCCCAGCACGTCGACGATGAACTCCGTCAGCTCGTACGTGCGGGACGCCACGGCGCCCGCGGCGGTCGCGAGCCCTTCGTCGCCCGCGTCCTTGGCGAGCATGACGTGCTGCTCGCGCACCGAGCCGACGCAGGACCCGGACGGGCCGACGATGTAGTCGTACTCGCCGAAGGTGTCCGCGTAGTTCCGCACGGCCGGGAGGGCTTCCTTGTAGTAGCCCGTGTTGGTCATGATCTGGCCGCAGCAGGTCTGCTTCATGGGGAACGACACGCGACAGCCGAGCCGCTCGAGCAGCTTGACGGTGGCGATGGGGACCGACGGCTTCATGGTGTCGGCGATGCAGGTCGCGAACAGGGCGACGTGCGGGGCGGCGGAACGGGCCGGGCGGGCGTCCGTGCCGGGAGCTTCGGTGGTCATGGATGTCTCCTCTGAAATGGTCACGGGATGGCCGGGGTCCGCGCCGGGTGACGACCCGGACCCCGGGGCGGGGTCAGGGCAGCATCCAGCTGAGGATGGGCGTGGACTGGAGGCCGATGAGGAGGCACAGCGCCGCCAGCATGCCGAGGCTCCACCACACGACCTTCCGCAGCAGCGCCGACTCCTGGCCGACGATCCCGACCGCCGAGCACGCGATAGCGAGGTTCTGCGGGGAGATCATCTTGCCGACGACACCACCGGAGGTGTTGGCGGCGACGAGCAGCGTCTGATCCAGGCCGGCGGCGGCGCCCGCGGTCTGCTGCAGCTTGGCGAACAGCGCGTTGGCCGACGTGTCGGATCCGGTGATGGCGGTGCCGATCCAGCCCAGGGTGGGGGAGAGGAAGGCGAACGCCGCGCCGGTGCCGGCGATCCACGTGCCCACGGCGATGGTCTGGCCGGAGAGGTTGAGCACGTAGGCGAGGGCGAGGACGGACCCGACCGTGAGGATCGACCAGCGCATCTTGACGACCGTGTTGCGCAGTTCGCCCCACGTGTCGCGGGCGGAGACGCGGTAGATCAGCGCCACGAGGATCGCCGTGATGGCGAGCAGCGTGCCGGGATTGGACAGCCAGTTGAAGTTGAACATGGTGCTGGACACCGGCTCGCCCGCGCTGTTGAGCACGTTGCCGTAGAGGCCCGGCCAGCCGAACTTGACGTCGGTGGACGTGAGAGCCTTCGTCACCGGCGGAACGAGCTTGGCGACCGAGAAGATGATGATGACCAGGACGTAGGGCAGCAGCGCCATCGCGATGTGCCGCGGCGTGAGGGGCCCGCGGTCGCGGGAGTGCTCGTCGTGCGCGCCCGTGATGTCCGCGGCGCCGGAGGCGGCCACCTCGGCCCGCATGCGCTCGAGCGCGGCGTGGCCGCCCTTCGGCTGCCAGACCTTGAGCACCAACACGCCGACGCCCAGGCCGACCAGGGAGGCGATGACGTCGGTCAGCTCGACGGAGATGTAGGTCGCCGAGATCCACTGCGTGACGGCGAAGCCGGCGCCGATGGCCATGGCCACGGGCCAGACCTCCTTGAGGCCGCGGATGCCGTCGGCGAGGAGCAGGAGCAGGAAGGGCACGAAGAACGCGAGGATGGGCGTCTGGTGGCCGACGTACGCGCCGATCTCGCGGTAGTCGATGCCGGTGAGGTTGCCGGCGGTGATGATCGGGATGGCGACGGCGCCGAAGGCGACGGGGGCGGTGTTGGCGAGCAGCACCACCATGGCGGCGCGGAAGGCGGGGAACCCGATGGCCATGAGCATGACGCCGGTGATCGCGACCGGGGCACCGAAGCCGGCGAGCGCCTCGAGCAGTCCGCCGAAGCAGAATGCGATGAGGATCGCCTGCACGCGCGGGTCGTCGGAGATCAGGTTGAACGTGTCACGCAGGTCGTTGAACCGGCCGCTGACGACGGTGATCTGGTAGAACCAGATGGCCGCGATGACGATCCAGATGATGGGGAAGAGCCCGAAGAAGAAGCCCTCCACGCCCGAGTTCACGGCCAGGCCGAACGGCATGCGGAACGCGACGACCGCGATGACGATGGCCACGGCGGTGGAGAAGAGCCCGGCCCAGTGGGCCTTCCAGCGCAGCACCGCGAGCGTCACCATCATCGTGACGATCGGGATCAGGCCGACGAGGGCCGAGAGCCATTGGGCTCCCAGTGGATTGATGTCGGGGGTGAATACCTCGAGAGGGGTCATGAGAACTCCGGTGTTCTATGTGACGGACGGGGGCGGCCCTGGCCAGACCATTGCCATTGGTCCGACCATGTTATGACCGGACATAGCGCAGCCGCAACCGTTGGTCGGACCGAAATCCCGGGTCGCACGTTCGTGCAGAGGCCGCACGCGGGGCGTGCATCGGGCATGATGGACGGGTGGTAAGACCAACCGACGGCGAGCGCCCCGACTCAGGGGGCTTCGAGACGGCGCTGACATTCATCTCGGAGGAGATCCTGGCCGGGCGCTACGTCTCCGGCAGTCGTCTGCCCGCCGAGCGTGCCCTCGCCGCTGACCTGGGAGTCAGCCGCGGCGCCGTCCGCGAGGCCATCAAGGTCCTGCAGGCGCAGGGCATCGTGAGTGCGAGTGTCGGAGCCGGTCACGGGACCCGGATCACGACGACTCAGGGGTCGGCGTTCGGCCGGATGCTGCGGCTCCACCTCGCGCTGCAGTCGACGTCCTACGACGACCTGACCGAGACGCGGGTCGTGTTGGAGCGGGCGGCGGCGCAGGCCGCGGCCGGTCACGCCGATGCCGACGGCCTGGCGGGGCTGGCCGACCTCGCGGAACAGATGGCGGAGGTGCATGACACCGCCCAGTTCAACGACCTCGACACCGCATTCCACGTGGCCATCGCCGCCATGGCCGACAACCAACTCATCCGCGATCTCACCATCGCCATCCGGCAGGCCGTCGCAGGGCGCATTCTCGAGGCTGAGGAACGCCTGGAGGACTGGGGCTCGTTGCGGCTGAGGCTCGTCGCCGAGCACGACGGGATCCGGCAGGCGCTGGGGTCCGGAGACGGTGCGGCCGCCGCGGATCTCGTCGAGACACACATCCGCAGCGCGCACCGCGCGCTGTTGCCCGCAGACGTCAGATGAGCTGCGTGAGGCGGCCGGAGTCCACGTCGTACATGAAGCCGCCCACCTCGGCATACCCCTTGACGAGGGGATGGCTCGCCACCATGTCCACGTCGGCCCGGAGCCGTTCCAGCTGATCCGGGTGCGCGCCGAACGAGATCCACGAGGTGTCGTGGCCCGTCCGCTCGGCGATGGTGCGCCGGATGTCCGCGTCGGTTCCGGCGGCCATGGCGCACCGGGTGTGGGGAACGATCATGATGCGCGTGACATTGAGCAGCTGGGCGCTGAGGACGCAGCCCGTCAGCACCGACGTCGTGACTCTGCCACCGGGGGACCGGAGAATCTTCGCGTCACCGAGCTTGAGGCCGATCATGCCCAGCGGCTCGATGCGCGAGTCCATGCAGGTGACCATGGCCACCCCGGCCTTGGCGATGCCGTCGAAGCCGCCGTCAGTGAACGAGTCGGCGTAACGCGCGTTGTTGGCGAGTAGGTCCTCAAAGCTCATGGTGGTCTCCTTCCGTCGGCGATGCTACCGGTCCGGCGCCGGTCCGGGTCCCGCGTCCGGCGACGGCGGTGACCGGCTGCGCGAGCGGCAGCCCCGAGCCGTCCCGGCGGCCCGGGGTCGAGGGCAGATCCACCGGGGAGCCGCTCGCCGCCGAGGCGACCATGGGGCGCGGCCCGATCGCGGCGATCAGCAGCGTGTCCTCGCCCTTGAGGAAGCGGTGGGCGCGGACGCCTCCCGTGGCGCGTCCCTTGGCTGGGTACTCGCTGAGCGGCGTCACCTTGGCCGCGCCGGTCTCCGTGCCCGGCAGGGAGGTGGAGGATCCGGCGACCGTCACGACGTCGTCGGTGTCCACCCGCACCGCCCCGAACCACACCGCCCGGGCGTCCGCGGCCAGCTTGATGCCGGCCATGCCGGCACCGGAGCGACCCTGCGGCCGCACGGATGAGGCGGGGAAGTGCAGCAGCTGCGCGTCCGAGCTGACGAATGCCAGGTGTGAGTGCGGGTCGTCGAGCTGGACGGCGCCGACGACCTCGTCGCCGTCGCGCAGCGCGATGACGTCCCACGAGTCCTTGCTCAACACCTCCGGGTTGACCCGCTTGACGACGCCCATGGCCGTGCCGAGCGCCAGGCCGGGTTCGTCCGGTCCCAGCGTGGTCAGGCCCAGCGGGCTCTCACCCTGCTCGAGTGGCCACATCTCGTGGGCGAGGCTGCCGCCCTGGAGGCCGGGCGCCGACGCGGTGAGGGGGACCGTGGGCAGTTCGATGGCCCGGCAGCGCAGCAGCCTGCCCCGGTTGGTGATCACGCCGAACTCGCTGTGGGCCGTGGTGGCGAGACGGGCGACGATGACGTCATGGGCCGAGCGGCCCTCCACCGGCAGCTCGTGGCGGGCGTCCGTCCGGGCGACGAGCCCGGTGCCGCTCAGGAGGACCCAGCACGGGTCGTCGGCAAGCTCGAGCGGTGCGGCCGCCGTCGCGGCGACGCCGCTCGACGCGAGCAGAACCGTCCGGCGCGGGGTGCCGAACTGCTTGGCCACCGCGCTCAGCTCATCACCCACCACGCGCCGCAGCACCTGGTCGTCGTCGATGATCTCGCGCAGGCCGGCGATCGTGTCGATCAGCTGGGCGGCCTCCTTCTCCAATTCGATCGTCGAGAAGCGGGTGAGGCGGCGCAGCTGCATGTCCAGGATGTAGGTGGCCTGGGTCTCGGTCAGGTCGAAGGCCCCGATGAGCCGGCCGCGAGCCTCCGCGGCGTCGTCGGACGAGCGGATGATCGCGATGACATCGTCGATGTCCGCGATCGCGATGATGAGGCCACGGACGAGGTGCAGCCGGTCCTCCGCCTTGCCCAGCTGGAACCGGGTGCGGCGCAGGATGACGTCGAGGCGATGCTCCAGATAGACCTCGAGCATGTCCTTGAGGCTGAGGGTCCGCGGCTGTCCCTCCACCAGCGCGACCGCGTTGATGGCGAACGTGTCCTCGAGCTTGGTGACCTTGAACAGCTGCTGCAGCAGCGCATCGGGGTTGATGCCGTTCTTGACCTCGATCACCAGGCGGGTGCCGTTCGCGAGGTCGGTGAGATCCTTGACGTCCGCGATGCCGACGAGCTTCTTGTCGTCGACGCCCTTCTTGATCTGCTCGATGATCTTCTCGGGGCCGACCATGTAGGGCAGCTCGGTCACCACGATGCCCATGCGGCGGGGCGAAACCTTCTCGATGCGCGTCGTCGCCCGCAGCTTCAGGGTTCCCCGGCCGGTGGCGTAGGCGTCCCGGAGGCCGTCAAGGCCCACGATCTTCCCGCCCGTCGGGAAGTCCGGGCCGGGGATGTGCCGCATCAACTCGTCCAGGCCGATGTCGGGGTTGCGCAGGAGCTGGCGCAGCGCGGCCACGACCTCGATGAGATTGTGGGGGGCGATGTTGGTGGCCATGCCGACGGCGATGCCGGTGGCGCCGTTGACCAGCAGGTTCGGGAAGGCGGCCGGCAGGACGCTCGGCTCGGACTCCTTGCCGTCGTAGTTGGGCTTGAAGTCGACGGTGTCCTCGTCGAGGCCTCGTGTCATGGCGAGCGCGGGCGGCGCCATCCGGCACTCCGTGTAGCGCATGGCGGCGGGACCGGCGTCGAGGGAGCCGAAGTTGCCGTGGCCGTCCACCAGCGGCAGGCGCATGGCCCAGGGCTGGGCGATGCGTACCAACGCATCGTAGATGGCGCCGTCTCCGTGCGGGTGCAGCTGGCCCATCACCTGGCCCACGACGCGGGCGCACTTGACGTGGCCGCGGTCCGGGCGGATGCCCATGTCGTCCATCGAATACAGGATGCGGCGCTGCACCGGCTTGAGTCCGTCGCGGGCGTCGGGGAGTGCACGCGAGTAGATGACCGAGTAGGCGTACTCGAGGAAGCTGGTCTCCATTTCCTCGGTGACGTCGACGTCGAGGATGTGCTCCTCTTCCGTCACCTCGTCATCGATGGTGGGCTTCGCCATCGGGGCGCCTCCTCAGGGCCGGGGTTACAGCAACTGGGCGAGCTTATCGCCCAACGCGTCGCCGTCCGGCGCACGCACCTCCGGCGCCGTGTCGGGTTCCCAGCGTTCCTCCTGTCCGGGGACTTCCATCGGCAGGCCGTGGGCCAGCGTGTGTTCTCCGGGAGTGAGCTGCCGGATGGCGCGGGCCCGGACGTGTTCCGGCTGCAGCGTGGCGAACTCGGCGTAGAGCTCGGGGTCATGCTGGCCGTCGTCGCCGACCAGCAGCCAGCGGACGTTCGGGAGGTCGCGGGCGAGTTCCCGGAGGCAGCGGCGCTTGTGGTCCTGCCCGCTGCGGAACCAGCCCGTGTTGGTGGGGCCCCAGTCCGTGAGCAGCATCGCCCCCTGGGGGATGCCGTGGCGCGCGGTGAACCGCTGGATCATCGGGTAGGTGTTCCAGGCGCCCGTGGAGATGAAGATGATGGGGGCGCCGGGATGCTCGGCCAGCAGTCGCTGGTAGAGCCGCGCCATGCCCGGCACCGCCTGGCGGGCCTGCTCCTTGACCACGAAGGAGTTCCACGCGGCGACCATGGGCCGGGGCAGCCAGGTCGACAGGATCGTGTCGTCGATGTCGCTGACGATCCCGAACTCCTCCGCGTCGTCGATGACCTGGACGCTCGCCAGCGCCGAGGACCCCGCCGACCCCTCCAGCAGGACCGAATGCCAGCCCGGGGGCAGGCCGGGGTTGCGGACCCGCACGTCGACGTAGCCGCTGCGGTCGGCGTGCACGGGGATACGGGTCTCGCCGATGACGACGGTCACCTGGGCCCCCACCTGCGCGGCGTTGATGAAGTTGCGCCAGCCGCGGCGGTACAGCAGCGCCGAGGCTGCCTGGACGATGCCGAGATCCGCCGACGGGCGCAGCACGACGCGGGCCAGGATGCGCAGTTGCTCGCCGGTTCCGTACCCGGTGAAGGGCAGGATCTTCTCCTGCCAGCCGCGGCGCCGGAGCGCGCGACTGAGCAGGGCGTTGAGCCGATCCTCGATCCTGGCTGCGATGAAGGGGCGGGAAGCCATGGCCACAACGGTAGTGCAACGTGCCAGAATGGGCGGGTGCCAGAATCCGTCGACATCATGAACTCGCTGCCGCCGGCGCTGCTGGCCGAGATCGCGGAATGCGGGTTCTATCCGAGTCTCGTCGCGGAGACGGTGGCCCTCGGACTGGGGGACCGTGAGGTGCTCGACCATCTGGTCCAGCACGAGGCGACCTTCGCCGGACACGAACTCCACCGCCACCTCACGGTGCTGATCCGCACGGCCCGCCAGCTCCTCATCTGCCACATCGACGAGGGCGAGGGCGGTCGTGCCGACGCCGTCGCCACCACCGAGATCGTCGCCCTGCGCGCCATCGACTCCGTGGTGCTGACGCGGTCGCTGGCGCAGCCGGAGCGCCGTGAGGGCCTCACGGAGGCCTGGCTGAGCATCGTGTGGGGCGCGGCGCGGCGCATCGATCTCGGTCCGGCCGGATGCGAGGACCCGGCCTGCGAGGCCGACCACGGCTACACGGGAGTGCTCCAGCCGGACGACATCACGGTCCGGATGAGCCCGCAGGCCGACGGTGACAACGCGCGGAGGCTGGTTGCGTTCGCCACCCGGCTGCAGGCCGAGATCGGCTGAGGCCGTGGAGTTCCTCGCCCCCCGCTACGAGGACCTGGCCCTGGTCAACGTCCTGCCCAGCGTCACGGCCCGGCTCGACGGCGGCGATCCCGTCATCGCGATCCCGCGCGCGTCGCAATACGTGGTGCTCCTGGTCGACGGACTGGGGTGGCATCAGCTGGTCGAGTACGCCGACCACGCCGAGACCATGGCCGGCCTGCTCCGCACCGCGCCCCGCATCACCTGCTCGGTCCCGTCGACGACGGCGACCTCCCTGACCTCGCTGGGCTGCGGCGTCCCGACGGGCGAGCACGGCGTCACCGGCTACACCTTCTACGAGCCGTCGGTGGAGCGGGTCATCAACGCCCTGACCTGGGAGGGCGGGCCCGACGACGTCGCGGGGTTCGCCCAGACGCCGACGCTCTTCCAGCGGCTCGCCTCCGGCGGCCGACCCTCCGGCGCCGTGACGCTCGGCCGCTTCGCCGATAGCGCCTTGACCCGGCTGGCGTTCACGGGAACGACGCTGTTCCCCGTCGCCGCGGAGGGGGACCCCGAGGGGTTCACCGAGCTCGTGGCCGATGCGCTGCGGGCGGCGGACGTCGTGTACTGCTACGAGCGGATGCTGGACCACATCGGGCACGGGACCGGCGTCGGATCCTGGCAGTGGCTGGAGCAGCTCGCCACCGTCGACGACCTGGTCGCCCGGCTCATCGAGACGCTTCCGCCGGACGTCGCTCTCCTCGTGACCGGTGACCACGGCATGATCAACGTGCCGGAGTCGTCGCGGGTCGTCGCGGAGGACGAGCCGCGCCTGGCGGGCTACACCCATCTGGGTGGCGAGCCGCGCTTCCGCCACATCCACGGGGAGGACCCCCGGGCGCTGGCGTGGGCCTGGGAGAGCGTGCTGGGGGAGCGCGCGCACGTCCTGCGCCGGGAGGAGGCGATCGAGGCGGGATGGTTCGGGCCCCGGGTCTCGGCGATGAGCGCGGCGCGGATCGGCGACGTCGTCGCGGCCATGACGGGCGATTTCGCCGTCATGAGCCGCCAGACCCCGGGCGAGTTCTCGCTGGTCGGCATGCACGGCTCCCTGACGGCGGCCGAGATGGAGGTCCCGCTGCTCCTGCACGGCGGTACACGGTGAGCCTGCGGATCGCCATCGTCATCGACGACTTCTACCCGGCATCCGGGGGCATCGGCCGGTCCGTCCAGACGCAGCTGGAGGAGCTCACGGCGTTGGGCCACGAGGTGACGCTCATCGCGCCAGACCGCCACCTGCAGAAGCCGCGGCTGGGCCGGATCATCGAGTGCCCCACCCTCTATGTCGAGGGCCTGCCCGCCCACCTCAGCATCCTGCACTGGTCTGACCGGCGCGCCCGGCTCATCAGCGACGTCGGTCGCTTCGACGTCATCCACACGCAGACCGAGCGCGGCGCCCTGGTGCTCGGGGCCAAGCTCGCCCGGCTCCAGGGCGTGCCCCATCTCCATACGTTCCACGCCAACATCGCGGGCACGCACCAGAGCGTACGAGGGGCCGCCTTCGGGACCCTCGGCTACGAGCTGCTCATCCTCCCGGTGCTGCGCCGGGCCTGCGGATCGGTGCCTCCCGCGTCGCGGCTGCCGTCGGCCCGGCACGAGACCGGCGGCCTTGCGGCGAGGTTCGACTGGCACGCGTTCGCCACCATCGCTCAGCTGGTGGACGGCTACACGGTGCCTTCGCCGTTCATGCGGGATCTCATCGAGGAGTCGGCCCGGGGGGAGGTGCACGGGTATGTGGTGCCCACCGGCTACAACCGCAGCCTCAAGGCGGCGATCGACCGCGCGCCGCGGGAGCGCTCCGACGCGGCCGTCCGCTTCCTCTCTGTCGGGCGGCTCGCCAAGGAGAAGCGCCTGGACGTCCTCATCAAGGCGTTCCGGCGGGCCGATCCGGCCAACGCCGAGCTCGTGCTGGTGGGCGACGGGGACCAGAGGGACCGGCTGCGCTCCTTGGCCGACGGGGATCCGCGTATCGACTTCCGGTGGCACCTGGTCTCCATCGAGGCGCTGGCGTACGAGTTCCGCAACGCCGATGTGTTGGCGCTCAGCTCCTACCGCTTCGACTCCCAGGCGCTGGTGGTCGCCGAGGCCGCGGCGGCGGGGCTGCCCGTCCTGTACTGTGACGACCGCCTCACCGTCGGGCTGTCGGAGGCGAGCGCCCTGCTCACCGGCCCGGACGTGTCCTCCATGGCGGCGGGGATCCGGGACCTGGCCGGCGACCCCGCGCGGCGGGCGCGCATGTCGGCCGCGACGGCGGGCGTCCTCCCGGAGCTGAGCCCGGAGCGGACGGCCGAAGGATATGTCGCGGCCTACCGCGACCTCATCGATCGAAAGGCGGCGCGTGGCTGAGCTCGTGTTCCACACCGGACCCATGGACTGTGGCAAGTCGACGCTGGCGCTCCAGCTGGACTACACGCAGTCGACCCACGGGCGGCGCGGCCGGGTGTTCACCTCCCAGGACCGCGCCGGCGAGGGCGTCATCGCCTCGCGGCTGGGGCTGACGGCGGCCGCCATCGAGGTCGACGAGGCGTTCGACTTCTGGCGCTACGTCATCGCGGAGCTGACCGGCGGCCACCGCGTGGACTACATCGTGTGTGACGAGGCCCAGTTCTACACGCCCGAGCACATCGACCAGCTGGCGCGCATCGTCGACGAACTCCAGCTGGACGTCTACGCGTTCGGCATCCTGTCGGACTTCAGGACGCGGCTGTTCCCAGGCTCCCAGCGGCTCATCGAGCTCGCGGACCGCGTGGAGACGCTGCCGATCGGACCGCTGTGCTGGTGCGGATCCCGAGGGACGCACAACGCCCGCACCGTCGACGGTCTGATGGTGACCGAGGGGTCGCAGGTCGTCGTGGGGGACACCACCGACGGGGGCGAGGTGCGTTACGAGGTGCTTTGCCGGGCCCATCATCGGCGCCGGATGACCGCGACGCGCGCCAAGGCGACGCTGTCGCCCGACCCGCTGCCGTTCGACCCCGACGACTTCTGAGCGTCTCAGCTCAGGTGGTGGGGCCGCCGAACATGATCTCGTCCCACGTGGGGACCTTGGCGCGCCGGCGGCGGGGGCGCGGCTTCTTCGGGGCCTCCGCGCCGTCGACGAGGGGCTCCTGCGCCGGCTCGTCCGGCGCCTCCTGGGCCTCGACTGCGGCCTCTGCGTCCGCGTCGATCTCTGACGTGACGTCGGGCTCCTCGCCCTCGTCGCGCGGGAGGGTGGCGTCGAGCTCCTCGTCCGCGGCCTCCGGGCCGGTCGGCGAGGGGTCGAGGATGCCGGTGTAGATGCGCACCGAGTCCTCGCTGATGCCGCTGAGCATGTCGTAGAGCCGGTCGAGCTGTGAGGTGTCCTCGTTACCGTCGTGCATGAGGGCCGAGGCCGGCACGTCGTCGCCCGGCACGGCCGGCCCAGGCTGCGTCACGGCCCGCACCAAGGCCATCTCGTCGGTGAAGTCGACGGTGTTCTCCTCCTCGGAGGGGGCGTCGGCCGGCGACTCCTCACCGATCATCCACCTGGCATCGGAGTTGTGGGCCACGGAGAACCGCGCCTTGGGATCGAACACGAACTCGGCCTCGCGGGCCTCGGCGTCCGCGCCCAACCTTCCGACGACCCGCCACTTCAGATCCGGCTGACGCCAGGCGTCCCACGCGATGGTGTCGGGGTCGACGCCGCGGGCCCGCAGCCGTGCCGCGATGAGATCGCCGAGCCGACGGTGGGTACCGGACTCGCCCCGGCGCCGGATGGTCGCGGTCTGCGCGGCCTGTGCGATATGGCCCCGCTCGGCGAGGACCGGCCCGGCGAACGCCTCCACCCGGTCCAGCTCCATACCCGTCTCGTCGACGACCTCGGCCACGGAGGCGCCCGAGCGGATCCGCTGCTGGATCTCGCGGGGGGTCAGAGCATTCACTGTCGATTCCTCGTTCACGTCGGTGTTTTCCTGTCCAACTTACCAGCGAGTGCCCGCCGTCCGCCCGGGACGAGCGAGGGTCCATCTCCCATCCAGCCCCGCGATGTGATACACATAGGCGCGTTCGCGGCACCAGGCGGCACAGAAAGGGACGGTTGACTGAGGATGGCCACCGACTACGATGCACCCCGCAAGACCGATGAGGAGATGTCTGAGGACTCCCTCGAGGAGCTGAAGACCCGCCGACTCGACAAGAACTCAGGGAAGGTCGACGAGGACGAGGTCGAGGCCGCCGAGTCGTTCGAGCTGCCCGGCGCCGACCTGTCGCACGAGGAACTCACCGTCCGGGTCCTGCCCAAGCAGGCCGACGAGTTCACGTGCTCGTCGTGCTTCCTGGTCAAGTCGCGTTCACAGCTGGCCGAGGAGCGCTCCGGGCTGAAGTACTGCGTCGACTGCGTCTGAGACGGGGCTCAGAAGTCCAACTTGGTGCGGAGCCGGCTCGGCCCGACGTGGGCGAAGTTCGCCATCCAACGACGCTGCATGTAGCGATTCATCACGAGCTGTGAGATGCCCACGCCCAGGCCGCTCGCCGCGGCCCAGATGATGGCGCTGGCGACGGGGGTCTCCGGGTCGTTGATGTCCGGTGCCGGGTCGCCGGTGGCGGCCTCCCACGTCTTGGTCACCAGCTTCCGGGCGATCAGGGTCGTGAGCGCACCGAGCACGCCGGCGTAGATCTTCCACATCACCTTTTCGGTGAGAGCCATGAGGGTCCTTTCGGGTCGGCCGTCGGAACCACCATAGGGTGAACCGGGTAGGGTTGACAGGTGATCTATCGCGAACGACTGCACGTGCCGTGGTGGTGGGTGCTCATCGCAGCCCTGTTCGTCCTCAGTCTCGCGGTCGCCGTCTACGCGTATGTGGACCCCCTGATCGCGACAGGGTTCACGCTGCTCGCCGCGGTCGGTGTCGGCCTGGCGCTGGTCGCCTACAGCGCGACGACCGTCGGGGTCGTCGACGGGGCCGTGGTCGCCGGACGCAACCGGGTCTCCCTCGACTGGGTGGCCGGGGCGGACGCGCTCGCGGGCGAGACGGCCCGCGCGGCGCTCGGGAGGGACGCCAACCACCGCGACTTCCTCCTCACCCGCCCCTACGTCCCCGGCCTCGTCCGCATCCGGCTGTCGGACCCCGCCGACCCACACCCCGCATGGCTGGTCAGCACGCGGCGTCCGGAGGACTTCGCCGCCGCGGTCAACGCCCCGAGGAACGCCGGATGATCATCCCCACGATTGCCGACGACGGCGCCCTCCCCACGTACGCGCACGACGGCGACGCCGGCGCCGACCTCCGGGCCGCCCACGACATCGCGCTGTCGCCGGGTGAGAGCGCGCTGGTCGGCACCGGCGTCGCCGTGGCGATCCCGGCGGGCCATGTCGGGCTCGTGACGCCGCGCTCCGGTCTGGCGGCTCGGTTCGGGCTCAGCATCGTCAATGCCCCCGGCGTCATCGATTCCGGCTACCGCGGCGAGATCCAGGTGTGCCTGATCAACCTCGACCCTGAGCGGGAGATCCGGCTCAGCGCCGGGGACCGGATCGCCCAGCTTCTCATCATGCCCGTCGTCGCCGCCCGATTCGTGTCCGTCGAGGCTCTGGACGACACCGTGCGCGGCGACGGGGGTTATGGTTCCACCGGCGGTTTCGCCGCCCCGACCACCAGTGAAGGACTCGCGCAGTGATCTTCGGACGCAGACGGCCCCAGGACATCGACGACACCGACATCGACGAGACCCCTGACCTCACCGCCGATGAGGATCAGGAGACCGACGAGGTTCCGGCGGACGACACCGCCCGCTGGGACGCGGCGTTCGCGCGGGACGAGGGCCCGTTCGACATCTCCGAGGTCGACCTCGACGCGGACGCCGACGAGGTCCGCCGCGTCGACCTCGGCACGATCATCATCACCCCGTTCCAGGGGATGACGATGCAGCTCCAGGTGAACCGGGAGACCAACGCCGTCCAGTCGATCCTCGTCGGAGACGGACAGTCCGCGCTCGAGGTCGCGGTGTTCGCGGGGCCATCGAAGTCGTCGATGACCGGTGAGATCCGGGACGAGATCATGGCCACCACGACGCGGCAGGGCGGGCGCTGCCAGGCCGTGGAGGGACCCTTCGGCACAGAGCTGCGGCGGGCCCTGCCCGTGACGGGACCCGACGGCAAGCCGGCGATGCACCTGTCGCGGACCTGGTTGGTTCAGGGCCCCGGATGGGTGCTGCGCGGCGTGCTCCTCGGCAAGGCGACCTTCGAGGTGGACAACGACGAGGCGCAGCTGGCGCTGTTCGAGTTCTTCAGCAACATCGTCGTGCGACGCGGCACGTCGCCCGCCGCTCCGGGCAGCCTACTGCCCATGCGGGTACCTGAGGCAGAGGGCTGAGCCGTGGGCAAGCGGCCGTGGGGTGAGCGGTTGCGGCGCTACTTTCTCTCCCACGAGGAACTGGAGGCCACTGAACTGCGCGAGCAGGCGGCGGTCGCGGGGGCGCAGCCGCTGGCAGCGTGCCCGGTCCGCTCCAGAGTGACGCTGCGCGGCACCATCACCTCAGTCACCTCGGACGCCGCCCACGGCTGGCTGGAGGCCGAGGTCAGCGACGGCAGCGGCACCGTGCGGCTGGTCTGGATGGGTCGCGACCATCTCGAGTGCCTGCTGCCGGGGCGCACCATCCTCGTCGAGGGCCGGCTGGCCGACGACCGCGGTCAGTGCGTCATCTACAACCCGGACTTCCGGATCGTCCCTCAGTCGTCGTAGTGGTCGGCCGCGAACACCGCGGCCAGGTCAGCCTCGGACTCCTGCGTCACGAGGAAGAGGAGTTCGTCACCGCCCTCGAAAGCCCGGTCACGCTCCGGGGTGATGGGTGCGCCGTCGCGGATGATCGCGACCAGTACCGTGTCGCCGGGCAGTTCCACGTCGCGCAGCCGCCGCCCGGCGAGGTGTGATGCCTGAGGCAGCGTCACCTCGGACAGGTGCGTCGTGGACCGGTTGAACGTCAGCAGCCGCACGAGGTCGCCCGTCGAAACCGCCTCCTCGACGAGCGCCGACATGAGGCGCGGCGTCGAGACGGACACGTCGACGCCCCACTGCGCGTCGAACAGCCACTCGTTGCCCGGATGATTCACCCGGCCGACGGTGCGCGGGACTCCGAACTCCGTCTTGGCCAGCAGTGAGTGCACCAGGTTCACCTTGTCGTCGCCGGTGGCCGCGATGGCGACGTCGCAGTTCTCCAGCTCCGCCTCCTCCAGCGACTGGAGCTCGCAGGCGTCGGCCTGGAACCAGTCCGCCCCGGGGACGGAGTCGGGCTTGATGGCGGCGGGGTCGCGCTCGATGAGCAGCACCTGATGGCCGTTGGCGATGAGTTCGCGGGCGATGGACCGGCCCACGTTGCCTGCTCCGGCGATGGCGACGCGCATGGCTCCTCCTAGTGCTTGGCGGGCGGGGTGGCGAACAGGGTCTCGAGCTCGTCGGTGCGGTCCGTGTGACACGCGACGTAGATGAGATCGCCGTCCTGGAAGATGGTCTCGCGGTCAGGGACGATGCCTCGGCCCACCCGCTGCACGAACGGGATCGGGGTACCGGCGGCGGCCTGCAGCTCGCTGATCCGTCGGCCGACCCACCCGGGGTGCACGTGGATCTGCAGCAGGCGGGCGGTCCCCGTCGGGTCCCGCCAGACCGGCTCGCTGCCCTCGGGCAGCAGGCGCCGCAGCACCTGGCTCACGGTCCATTTCACCGTGGCCACCGTGGGGATGCCCAGCCGTTCATAGACGGCCGCGCGCCCCTGGTCGTAGATGCGGGCCACGACGTTGTCGACGTGGTAGTTCTCCCTCACCACGCGGGCGGCGAGGATGTTGGAGTTGTCACCCGACGACACGGCCGCGAAAGCGTCGGCGCGGCGGATCCCCGCCGCCTCGAGGACCTCGCGGTCGAAGCCGACGCCCTTGACCGTCAGCCCCTTGTAATCCTGACCCAGCCTGCGGAAGGCGTCGACGTTGACGTCGATGACGGCGACGCTGTGGCCGCGCCTCTCGAGCCCGGTCGCGAGCATCGAGCCGACTCGGCCGCAGCCCATGATCACGATGTGCACGTGTGCCTCCTTCGGGCGACTGTGGCACCAGAACTTACACCCCGGACCCAGCCGGGGCCGACGATGACTTTGCCCGTCAACAGGTCTACCGTAGCCGCGTGAATGTCTTGTCGGCGCTCAAGCGCATGGTCGTCGGGCGGCGGCTCGCCAACGCCCAACTCGGGGAGACGCTGCTCCCGAAGCGGCTGGCGCTGCCGGTGTTCGCCTCCGACGCCCTGAGTTCGGTGGCCTACGCCCCCGACGAGATCCTCATCACGCTGTCGCTGGCCGGGATGGCCGGATTCCTCTACTCGTGGGAGATCGCTGTCGCGGTGGCGGTTGTCGTCGCGGTGGTCGTCATGTCCTACCGCCAGACCGTGCACGCGTACCCCAACGGCGGTGGTGACTACGAGGTGGCCACCGCCAACCTGGGCCGCTATGCCGGTCTCACCGTCGCGTCGTCGCTACTCGTGGACTACGTCCTCACGGTCGCGGTGTCGGTGTCCGCGGGGGTCATCAACGCCAAGGCCATGCTGCCGTTCCTGCAGGGCTACGAAGCGTGGACCGCGGTCGGTGTCATCGTGTTCCTGACCTTGATGAACCTGCGCGGTGTGCGGGAGTCCGGGTCGGCGTTCGCGATCCCCACCTATGTCTTCATGGCCTCGATGCTGTCGATGATCGCCATCGGCCTGGTGCGCATCCTGATCCTCGGCCAGCCCCTGAAGAGCGAGACCGCCGACCTCATCGTCGTCCCGCCTGAGGGGACCGGCGAGTTCGTCGGCTGGGCCATGGTGGCGATCCTGGCGCGCTCCTTCTCCTCCGGCGCCGCCGCCCTCACCGGCGTCGAGGCCATCAGCAACGGCGTGCCCGCGTTCCGGGAGCCGAAGAGCCGCAACGCCGCCACCGTCCTCGCGATGCTGGGCGGGCTGGCGATCACGATGCTGCTGGGCATCGTCGCGCTGGCCAACCTCACCAACGTGCATCTCATCGACGAGCTCACCGGCACCCACTACGTCAACGCCGCGGGCGAGACGATCCACAGCGCGGCCCACACGGTGACGGGCCAGCTGGCCCGCGTGGTGTTCATGGACTGGTTCGAGCCGGGCTTCTACATCGTCATCACCGCGACGATGCTCATCCTGTTCCTCGCCACCAACACCGCCTTCAACGGGTTCCCCTCGCTCGCGTCGATCCTGGCCAAGGACGGCTTCCTGCCGCGCCAGCTCCACTCGCGTGGCGACCGGCTGGCCTTCTCGAACGGCATCCTCATGCTGTCGGCGGCGGCCATCGTGCTGGTGCTGGCGTTCGACGCCTCCGTCACGGCCCTGATCCAGCTCTACGTGGTGGGCGTGTTCCTGTCGTTCACGGTGGGACAGCTCGGCATGATCCGACACTGGACGCGCGAACTGCGCACGCAGCGCGAGCCGAAGGTGCGGGGCCGCATCGTTCGGTCGAGGATCATCAACACCATCGGGGCCACGGCCACCGGGGCCGTGCTCATCGTCGTGCTGGTGTCGAAGTTCACTCACGGGGCCTACCTCGCGGTGGTGGCGATGGGGGTGCTCTTCGCGCTCATGCTCACCATCTCGAACCACTACCGGGCCGTCGAGCGCGAGCTCGCCCTCACGCCGGACTCGGATCGGGCGCTGCCCAGCCGCGTGCGGGGCGTCGTCCTCGTCCAGCGCGTCAACCTTCCGACGGCGCGTGCCATCGCGTTCGCCCGCGCGGCGCGCTCGACGACGCTCACCGCCGTGACGGTCGCCGTCGACGACGACGAGGTGGAGCTCATCCTGGACGAGTGGGAGGAGGAGGACTTCGGCATCCCGCTGAAGGTGATCGCCTCGCCGTACCGCGAGATCACCGGCCCGTTCATCAAGTACGTGGCCGAGCTGCGCAGCGAGAACCCGCGCGACGTCGTCATCGTCTACATCCCCGAGTACGTCGTCGGTCACTGGTGGGAGCAACTGCTGCACAACCAGACGGCGCTGCTCATCCGGACCCGCCTGCACTTCATGCCCGGGGTCATGGTCACCAGCGTGCCGTACCAGCTGAAATCGTCGGGGCGCGCGAAGGCGGCCGCGCACAAGGCCTCCCAGCCGCGGCTCCGATGACGGTCGAGGTCGCGCTCGAGCGCGTGGCGCACGGCGGTGTCATCGTCGGGCGCAGCGAGGGCAAGGTCGTCTTCGTGACCGGCGGCCTGCCCGGCGAGCGGGTCCGTGTCGAGATCACCGAGACGGGGACACGTTTCGACCGCGGCCGGGTCGTCGACGTCCTGGACGCCGCGCCGGGCAGGGTGACGCCGCCGTGCCCCATCGCGGGCCGCTGCGGCGGGTGCGACTGGCAGCACGCGGATCAGCCCACGCAGCTCGCCCTCAAGACCGCCGTCGTGGCCGAACAGCTCGGCCGCCTCGCCGGGATCGAGTGGGACGGTCGGGTGGAGCCCGTTCCGGGCGGCCTGCTCGGATGGCGGACACGGGTGCGCTACGCGGTGGACGATGACGGCACCGTGGGGTTCCGGGCCCGCCGGTCGCACGACGTCGTCGCGCTGCCGGAGGTGGGGTGTCTCATCGCCGCTCCGGGGCCGGAGGTCGCCGAACTCACGCGCGTGGCCCGCCCCGGCTCCGACCTCGAGGTCACGGTGGCCGACGACGTCACCGTCGTGATCGCGACGCCGGCGGAGGCGCGGCGTCCCGTCCACCAGCAGGTGCGCGGGCGAACCTACGCCGTGGACGCCGGGGGATTCTGGCAGGTGCATCCCGCTGCCGCCGAGGTGCTCACAGGAGCGGTGCTCGACGGACTCGCGCCGCGGCGCGGGGAGAGCGCGCTCGATCTCTACTGCGGGGTCGGGCTGTTCGCCGGTGCCCTCGTCGATGCGGGCTGTCGCGTCACGGGGGCGGAATGGGGGACCCGCTCGGTGCACCATGCACGCGCCAACGTTCCCGAGGCACGCTTCCTCTCCGGCGCCGTGGAGCGGATCCACCGCTCGCTGCCGGCCCGGGCCGACCTCGTGGTCCTCGACCCGCCGCGCAAGGGGGCGGGGTCCGTGGTCGTGGGGGCCGTCGCGGACCGTCGGCCGCGTGCGGTGGCGTATGTGGCCTGTGACCCCGCGGCCCTCGCCCGGGACCTGGCGACCTTCCGGGATCGCGGCTACCGTGCGTCGTCGATCCGTGGTTTCGACCTGTTCCCGATGACGCACCACGTCGAGTGCGTGGCGATCCTGCACCCCCTAGACTGACCGATGACCGGCGCTGCCGCCGAGGGCACCCGCATGGTATCTTGACGTCAAGAGATTTGGCGACCGCCAAGTGTTAGGAGAAGGATGAGCGTCAACAGTTTCGGGGCCAAGGCGAGCCTCGACGTCAACGGCACCTCGTACGAGTACTTCCGCATCGGTGCGGTCGCTGGCTCCGAGAAGCTGCCCTTCAGCCTCAAGGTCCTGCTCGAGAACCTGCTGCGCACCGAGGACGGCGCCAACATCACGCGTGAGGACATCGAGTTCCTCGGCGCCTGGGACCCCTCGGCTGACCCGGACCACGAGATCCAGTTCACCCCGGCCCGGGTCATCATGCAGGACTTCACCGGCGTCCCCTGCGTCGTCGACCTCGCCACCATGCGCGAGGCCGTCGCGCAGCTCGGCGGCGACGCGTCGAAGGTCAACCCGCTGTCCCCGGCGGAGATGGTCATCGACCACTCAGTCATCGCCGAGGTCTTCGGCATCGCCGGGGCGTTCGAGGCCAACACGGACATCGAGTACCAGCGCAACCGCGAGCGCTACCAGTTCCTCCGCTGGGGACAGAAGGCCTTCGACGACTTCAAGGTCGTCCCGCCCGGCACCGGCATCGTGCACCAGGTCAACATCGAGCACCTCGCCCGCGTGGTCTTCCCGCGCACCGTCGACGGCGTGCTGCAGGCCTACCCCGACACCTGCGTGGGCACCGACTCGCACACCACCATGGTCAACGGCCTGGGCGTCGTCGGATGGGGCGTCGGCGGCATCGAGGCCGAGGCGGCCATGCTGGGCCAGCCCGTCTCCATGCTCGTGCCGCGCGTCGTGGGCTTCAAGCTCACCGGCAAGCTCACCGAGGGCACGACCGCCACCGACCTGGTCCTCACCATCACGGAGATGCTCCGCGAGCACAAGGTCGTCGGCAAGTTCGTCGAGTTCTACGGCGACGGCGTCGCCCAGGTCCCGCTCGCCAACCGCGCGACCATCGGCAACATGAGCCCCGAGTACGGCTCGACGATCGCGATCTTCCCGATCGACGACAAGACGATCGACTACATGCGCCTCACGGGCCGCGACGAGCAGCAGATCGCGCTGGTGGAGTCCTACGCCAAGGCGCAGGGGCTGTGGCACGATCCGGCCGTCGAGCCCCAGTACTCCGAGTACATCGAGCTCGACCTGTCCACGGTCGTGCCGTCGATCGCCGGACCCAAGCGTCCTCAGGACCGCATCCGGCTCGACGAGTCCAAGCCCGCCTTCCGCGAAGCGGTGGCCGGCTTCGTCGGCGCCCCGCATGACGCCGACGACTACTCCGGCTACGACCGGGCGGTCGCGGCGACGATGGGTGCCTCAGACCCGACCGGCCCCGACCCGACGATCCGGGACGACTCGCCGGCGCCCGCCGACCCGACCCACCACCACATGGTCCCCCGGGTGCACGCCGCCGCCCCCGTGACCCTGGCCGACGGCACCAGCTTCGAGCTGGACCACGGCGCGGTGACGATCGCCTCCATCACGTCGTGCACCAACACGTCCAACCCGAGCGTCATGATCGGCGCGGCTCTGGTGGCGAAGAAGGCCGTCGAGCGCGGCCTGACCCGCAAGCCGTGGGTGAAGACCTCGCTGGCCCCCGGCTCGCAGGTGGTGACGGACTACTACGACCGTTCCGGCCTCACGCAGTATCTGGACGCGATCGGCTTCAACCTCGTTGGATACGGCTGCGTCACCTGCATCGGCAACTCCGGCCCGCTCATCCCGGAGGTCTCTGAGGCGGTCAACGCTCACGACCTCGCTGTGTCGGCGGTGCTCTCGGGCAACCGCAACTTCGAGGGCCGGATCAACCCCGACGTGAAGATGAACTACCTCGCCTCGCCGATGCTGGTCATCGTCTACGCGCTGGCGGGCACCATGGACATCGACCTGTTCAGCGAGCCGATCGGCCAGGACTCCGACGGGAACGACGTGTTCATGCGCGACATCTGGCCCACCGAGGCCGAGATCGACGAGGTCATCAACAGCTCGATCAACGCTGAGATGTTCGTCTCTCGCTACGCCGACGTCTTCGCCGGTGACGAGCGCTGGCGGTCGCTGCCCACTCCCGACGGCGAGACCTTCGACTGGGATCCGGACTCCACCTACGTCCGCAAGGCGCCGTATTTCGACGACATGCCGGCCGAGCCCGCGCCGGTGGCCGACGTCTCGGGCGCGCGCGTGCTGCTCAAGCTCGGCGACTCCGTGACCACGGACCACATCTCTCCGGCCGGCTCGATCAAGGCCGACTCGCCCGCGGGTCTCTACCTCACCGAGCACGGTGTGGAGCGGAAGGACTTCAACTCCTACGGGTCGCGGCGCGGGAATCACGAGGTGATGATCCGCGGCACCTTCGCCAACATCCGCCTGCGCAACCAGATCGCTCCCGGCACCGAGGGCGGCTTCACGCGTGACTTCACCGTCGACGGCGGCCCGGTGACGACGGTCTACGACGCGGCCGTCAACTACGCATCTGCGGGCGTGCCGCTCGTCGTGCTGGCGGGCAAGGAGTATGGTTCCGGGTCGTCCCGCGACTGGGCCGCCAAGGGCACGGCGCTGCTGGGCGTGCGGGTCGTCATCGCCGAGAGCTACGAGCGCATCCACCGCTCCAACCTCATCGGCATGGGCGTGTTGCCGCTGCAGTTCCCCGAGGGCCAGACGGCGGAGTCGCTGGGCCTCACGGGCGAGGAGACCTTCTCGGTCACCGGCATCACCGACCTCAACGACGGTGTGACCCCGCAGACGATGCGGGTCAGCGCCGTGAAGCCGGACGGGGCCGAGGTGACCTTCGACGCCGTCGTGCGGATCGACACGCCGGGGGAGCGGAGTTACTACCTCAACGGCGGCATCATGCAGTACGTGTTGCGGAACCTGGCCAAGGCCTGATCCGCACGCTGCGAGGGGCGGCTCCCGACAGGGGAGTCGCCCCTCGTTTCTGTGTCAGGCCGGTTGAATCTGTCGGCGGCGCGCGGTTCAATAGAACACATGTTCGATGATGAGGATCAGATCCGCGTGTACGTCCCGCCCGGCTGGCCGGCCGCGGTGCGGCCACCGGGGGCGCCGGGATGGGTGGCCACCGCGGAGGCATTCCTGCTGGACAGCTGCCCGGCCGAGTACCGGGGATACGGGGTGCTCCGGCGCCATCCGGTCGTGCTGGCACGGCTCGCGCGCGAGTTCGTGTCGTCCCAGCTGGTCGCCACCCGCAGCGGCCTGACCGGGCTCCGGCCGTCGCTGACCGGGGTGGTGGACGCGGCCACGGCGGACCAGGCGGCCGCCGTGTTGCAGCAGGAGGAGGCGCGCCTGGTGCGCGTCGCCAGGGCGGTCGAACTGGTGGATCAGGCCTTGCGGGACGTGCGGTTCGTGCCCAAGCTCTGAGCCTGGCCCTACTATGGAGCCCATGTCTGTGTTGGAGACGATCACCAGCCCGCGCGACCTTCGCGCGCTGTCTCGGCGCCAGCTCGTCCAGCTCGCGGCCGAGATCCGATCGTTCCTCATCACGAAGGTGAGCCGCACCGGTGGGCACCTGGGGCCGAACCTGGGCGTGGTCGAGCTGACCATGGCGATCCACAGGGTGTTCGACTCGCCGCGGGATCCGATCATCTTCGACACGGGGCACCAGAGCTACGTCCACAAGATCCTCACGGGCCGTGCCGCGGGCTTCGATCAGCTCCGCCAGCGCGGAGGCCTCTCCGGATACCCGGAGCCCGCGGAGTCCGAGCACGACTGGGTGGCCAACTCACATGCCTCGACCGCCCTGTCCTGGGCGGAGGGCCTGGCCAAAGGCTTCCGGCTGCGCGGCGAGGCCCGCACGGTCGTGGCGGTCGTCGGCGACGGCGCCCTGACCGGTGGCATGGCCTGGGAGGCGCTCAACAACATCGCGGCCCGGCAGGACCTCCGGCTGGTGATCGTGGTCAACGACAACGGGCGCTCGTACACGCCGACGGTGGGTGGACTCGCCAACCATCTGGCTGGCCTGCGCACCGATCGTCGCTACGAGAAGACCCTGACCCTGATCAAGCGCACGGTCACCGGCATGCCACTCGTCGGCCGTCCGGTCTATGACCTCATGCATGGCTTCAAGACCGGGGTGAAGGACGTCCTGGCGCCGCAGTCGATGTTCTCGGACCTCGGCATCAAGTACATGGGGCCCCTCGACGGGCACGACATCGCGTCGCTGACGAACCACCTCGAGCAGGCACGGCACTTCGGCGGCCCGGTGATCGTGCACTGCGTCACGCGCAAGGGTCGCGGGTTCCAGGCCGCGGAGGAGCACGAGGAGGACCAGTTCCACGCCGTGGGCCGGATCAACGAGATCACGGGCGAGCCCCTCTCGGCGTCGGTCCAGGCCACGTGGACGGACGCTTTCGCGGAGGCCATGGTGCACATCGGCCAGCGCCGGCCGGACGTCGTCGCCGTGACGGCCGCCATGCTGCACCCCACCGGGCTCGGACGGTTCGCGGCCGCGTTCCCGGACCGGATCTTCGACGTCGGCATCGCCGAACAGCACGCCATCGTGTCGGCGGCGGGGCTGGCGCGCTCGGGGCTGCACCCCGTGGTGGCCCTCTACGCCACGTTCGTCAACCGCGCGTTCGACCAGGTGCTCATGGACGCAGCGCTGCATCGCACCGGGATGACCATCGCCCTGGACCGGGCCGGGGTCACGGGCACGGACGGCCCCAGCCACAACGGCATGTGGGACATGACGCTACTGGGTCTCATCCCTGGCCTGCAGCTGGCCGCTCCGCGAGACCAGGCCAGGCTCGTTGCGGCGCTGGACCGGGCCGTCGATGTCACGGACGCCGTCACCGTCGTCAGGTACTCGAAGGAACGCCTGCCGGACGCCATCGAGGAGGTCGCGCACGTCGGCGACGGACTCTCGCGGGTCGATGTGCTGCGGCGCAGCGAGGGCTCGCGGCTGCTGATCGTCGGGTATGGCCAGTGCGCCGGGATGGCGCTGGGTGTTGCGGATCGCCTCCGGGACGAGGGCGTCCCCGCCACGGTCGTCGACCCGCTCTGGGCCCTACCTGTGAGCCCGGACCTCGTGTCGCTGGCGGCGGGCTACGACGTCGTCGTCACCCTGGAGGACAACCTCGTGGAGGGCGGCGTCGGCCAGCGTCTCCGCTCGCGGCTGGCGGAGTCCCATGCAGCGACCCGCGTGATGACGTTCGGGATCCCGCAGCGCTTCCTCGCCCACGGTTCGCGCGACGAGGTGCTCGATGAGATCGGGCTGACCGCCGCGCAGGTGTCGCTGCGAGTGCTGGGGGAGGTGCTCAGCGCGGCACCCGACCAGGAGGCGGTACGGCCGGCCTAACGGCCCAGGGCCTCACGGATCAGGGGGACGAGGAAGTCGGCCTGCCACGGACGTGCGCCCAGGGCCAGCAGGTCCTCGTGCGTGACGTCCGCGGATGCGAACAGGCTGCCCTGCACCGCCACCGGGGGAGCGACGAGGCTGGGCTGCAGGTCGCCGAGATCGCAGGCGAGTTCGTCGATCGCCGGACGTACCTTGGCCCATCGCTCAGCGGCCTCGGGGTTCACCCGGTCCCATGTCCGTGGGTGCGGCACGCCGTCCGAGCGCAGACGGGGTGGGGGGTACCCGGACGCCGGTAGCGCCCGCACCTCGTCGAGGGCGGCGAGCCAGGTGGACAGGTTTCGGCTGCCGGGCGGGGCGGCGAAGCCCTTGATCCGCAGGAGCTCCGACTTCGTGGGAACCGAGTCACGCGCCAGGCCGGCCGCCTCCAGGATGGCGGCGTCCGGGAGGATCCAGCCGGGCGGTCGATCGCGCCGTTGGGCGATGGCGTCGCGGGCGGTCCACAGGGCCCGGGCGACGGCGTACTGCCGTGGCGTGCGCAGCGTGGTGATCCCGCTGAGGCGGCGCCACGGATCCACGCGGGGCTGCGGGGGAGCGGTGTGGCGCGCCAACGTGTCCGCGAACTCCTGGTCGGCCCACTCGGCGCGCCCGACCTCCTGCAGCTCATCCTGCAGCCGCTCAGCCAGCTCGAGGAGGTAGTCGACGTCGAGCGCGGCATACGTGAGCCACGACGGCGGCAGCGGCCGCTTCGACCAGTTGTCCGCCGAGTGGGCCTTGCGGAGGTGGACGCCCAGTTCGGCCGCCAGCAGGGCTCCGAGGCTGGCGCCGGGCTTTCCGAGCAGGCGGGCCGCGAGCTCGGTATCGATGATCGACGGTGGCAGGACACTGATCTCACGCATGCACGGGAGATCCTGGCTGGCCGCGTGGATGATCCACGGCGCGTCCCCGCAGGCAGTGACGAGAGACGACAGGTCGGCGGGTCCGCCGCGTTCGAACGCCACGGGATCGACGAGCCACGTGCCGGCGCCCTCGCGGCGGATCTGCAGCAGGTACGCCTTGGGCCAGTACCGGTGGCCGTGGGCCCGCTCGGTGTCGAAGGCGACAGGTCCGGTGGCCGACGCGAGGGCCTCGAGGCAGGACTCGAGGGCGCTCGGGTCCTCGACGACGGGACGCAGCGGTTCTCTGGGGCTTTCGATGTAGGTCATCCGCGCCGCCCGGTGGGAAGGGATGAGACGCCAGGGGGGAGGGGCGGCTGGCCCGCGACGTGACCCATGAGGTCCTCCCACGCGGCGAGGTGGGCGGTCAACGGGTGCCGGACGTCCAGGGTGGGGGTCCAGGAGCACCGCAGCTCGACCTCGGCGCGGTCCGCGTCGGCCATGTCGCCGAAGCCCTTCCCGTAGGAGGCCGTGACGGTGCCGGCCAGCGCGTGGGCGGCGCAGCCGCGGTGCGCGAGAGCGTCGGTGAACCAGGACCACGCGACGTCGGGGAGCAGCGGATCGGTGACCATGTCGAGGTCGACCTCGGCCCGGACGTAGGTGACCAGGCGGAACGTGCCCGACCAGGAGTCGTTGCCCGCCGGGTCGTGGAGGAGGATCAGCCGCCCCGTCGAGAGGGCCTCGTCGCCGCCGTCGCCCAGTTCGCCCTCGATGGCGACGGAGTAGGGCGCGATGCGTTGCGGTGAGCCGATCTCGTCGGTGGTGAACCCGCGGCGCCACCGCATCGTGTCGAGTTCGCGCAGTGCGCGGGCGAAAGGCTCGGGCGTCGCGCTGGTCACGTCTGCTGGCACGACCGCCACCCTACGACGGGGCCCCTCGGTGGCCGGTGAGGCGCGCCGGAGCGGCTCAGCCGCGGCGGAGGCGGAGGCTGACCGAGTTGATGCAGTAGCGGAGATCCGTCGGGGTGTCGTATCCCTCGCCCTCGAAGACGTGCCCCAGGTGGCCGTCGCAGGCGGCACAGCGCACCTCGACCCGCGGGCGGCCGGGGATCGAGTGGTCGTCGATGTAGCGAACCCGGTCCTCCGCCAGGGGGGAGAAGAAGCTGGGCCAGCCGCAGTGGGAGTGGAACTTCTCGGTGCTGCGGAAGAGTTCGGCCCCGCAGCCGCGGCACTCGTAGATGCCCTCGTCCTCGGTGTCGGTGTACTCGCCCGTGAAGGGAGCCTCGGTGCCGGCCAGACGGAGCACCTTGAACTCGAGGGGGGACAGCTCGGCCGCCCATTCCTCGTCGGACTTGGTCACGGGAGGGCGGTACGCGTCGTTCATGCAGCGATCCTATGCGCCCCGGGCAAGCGTCAGGAGTCCTCGCCGTCCAGGTCGTCGGGGAGTCTGGTGGGGGTCCCGTCCAGCAACTCCATCGCGCCGAAGGCGTAGCGGGCGAGGATGAGTTGGCGGAGGTGGGGGCTGTCGCCGATGGGGGCCGTCACCGCGACGGCGCCCGCGCGCAGGGCGCCCTGGACGTGCATGTGGTAGCTGGGGGTGGGGGTGAGGTGCAGGCTGCCCACGGCGATGTGCCGGCGACCCTGCATCCGCAGGGAGGCGACGGCGGCCGCGGTCGCCCGCCCGTCGCCGGTCTCCACCGCCAACTGAACCGGGAGTCGGTGGTGCGCCGACCATTGCCGGGCGCGACGACCCAGCAGCGACGTCCCGCGCACGTCACCACCCGAGGGGGCGGCGAGGACGAGGCCGTCGATCTCCAGCGCGCCTCCGCGATGGAGTGCCTCGCGCACCCGCTCGTCGAGGATGTTGAGCACCTCGCCGGCGGGACCCACGGGACGGCTCACGGCGAGGTGGATGTCACCGGAGTGCTCGAACGTGTCCAGTTCGGGAGCGTGGTCCGCCGCGGAGACGAGGTCGAGCGGAACCAGGACGGCCTCGGCCACGTCGTCGGCGACCAGGTCGGCCACCACGTTCTCCAGCCTGGGTGTGCCCGCGCCGATCCGCGCGAGTGCGATGCGGAGATCCGGGCGGCTGCTCTGAAGGGACCGCGCGATGGACTTCAATGCATTGGTGACCGCCGGATCGTCGGGCCCCTCGGCCACAAGCACGATTGCCGGCGCAGTCATCGACTCTCTCTCATTGGGCCACCGGATGGTGGCGTGTCGGAGACTCTTCTGTGGGCGATGGCGGTTTCGAACCGCCGACCTCTTCGGTGTGAACGAAGCGCGCTACCACTGCGCCAATCGCCCCTAGCGAAGTTGGAGTCTAGTAGAAGAACCCGGGCCGTGTCGAACCGACGACGGTGCGCCTCGATAGAAGCGGCGCGCGCGAGGAGCCCTGTCCACCTGGTCGTGAAAGGGGTCCAGCCCCTCGTGGCGACGTGATTCCTGTTGCCTCATGTCAAGATGCCCGCTTGGTTTGAGTCGTTGACTCATCTGGGTTTGCCCGCTTCGGATCGCTGATCTTCCGGCGGGAGAGGTAGACGTGGTTGGTCTTGGCGCGGCGTTGGACGGCGCCCCGGCGGCGGGCGAGTTCGAGCAGGTTGCCTTGGATGTCGGCGATGCGGTGTTTGAGGTCTTCGACGTCTGTGTCGCGGTGGAGGGTGTCGAGGTGGCGTGCGTCGTGGTCGTCGACGAGGTCGCTGTAGTCGGTGAGTAGGCGGTGCATGGGGGTGGCTGCGGTGTCGTGGCGTTTCTGGACGCGGGCGCCGGTGCGGGTTTTGGAGATCAGGCGTTGCTGGGGCAGGAACAGGTTGGTCTGGATCGAGACCAAGGGCCAGAGTTGGTTGAGGAGGTCCAGCTCGCGGGGGGTGTCGTAGCGGTAGTAACCGACGTTGCGGCGCACGATGGACCAGTTCTTCTGTTCGACGTGGGCTTGGTCGTTGGAGTGGCTGGCCCGGCCGCGGGAGAAGCTGATCTGGTTGCTGGTGGTCCAGCGCAGTAGGTGGTGGTTGATGAACTCCGAGCCGTTGTCGGAGTGGATGCCGGCGATATGGAAGGGGAACCGGAGGCGTAGTTGTTCGAGGGCGGTGGCGACGATGCGTTCGCCCTTGGACTTGATGGTGATGGTCTCGGTCCAGCCGGTGGCGACGTCGGTGGCGTCGAGGGTGTAGTGGAAGTGGCCGTTGTTGTCGCCGCCTTCGTGGCCGACCAGGTCGATCTGGATGATCCCGGGGATGGTGTCGTTCCACTCGGCCCAGGTCTTGAGCGGGATCGAGGTCTTCAGCAGTGATCCGGGGCGGGTGTGTGACAGGCCCTTGCCTGCGACCAGTCCCTGACGGTGGGGCGCGAGGCGGCGGTCGATGGTGGCCGGTGACATGCGGAGCACGGCCTCGACCACTGCTTGCTCGGTGGGGGTGAGGCGGCCGTGGCGGGCCAGGTTGGACAGCAGGTCAGGCACGGCGGGGTGGAGGCGTTTGCCTGAGGGGCCGTCGAGGATCGCCCAGCAGCGGGCCAGGAGCGCGACGGTGGCGTCGTCGTAGGTGCGCACTGGCTCCCGCGCTGTTCGGGGACGGGTTGCCCGGTCGGGGTCGGCCAGCAGTGTCCTGATTGCCTTGCGGGCATGGTCGCGATGCCAGCCGGTGAGTTGGACCACGGCGTCCAGGATGGCTGACTTCTCGGCCCGTGATGCCTTGGGCCACTTCGCCAGCTGAGCCTGCGTGACCGCTCTACGTGTCGCCATCGTCAACTCCATCCCCGAGTCTGACCCACGCGGGCATCTTCAGATGAGTCAACGACTCCAGCTACGCGGGCATCTTCGATGAGTCAACGCGACGATTAGGCAGGTATGCACCTGGGCGGTAAGCTCAGATGCTGACCTCCGATCGAGGAAAGACAAGCCGACGCCCCGCACCGTGCGAGGCGACATCCCAAGAAGGAGCCCTCGTGGCAAAGGCCAAGTTTGAGCGGACCAAGCCGCACTGCAATATCGGCACCATCGGACACGTCGACCACGGCAAGACCACTCTGACCGCGGCGATCACGAAGGTGCTTCACGACAAGTACCCGCAGTGGAACGCCGTGTCGGCGTTCGACCAGATCGACAAGGCGCCTGAAGAGCGTCAGCGTGGTATCACGATCTCGATCGCGCACGTCGAGTACCAGACCGAGAAGCGTCACTACGCCCACGTCGACTGCCCCGGCCACGCCGACTATGTCAAGAACATGATCACCGGTGCCGCCCAGATGGACGGCGCGATCCTGGTCGTGGCCGCCACCGACGGCCCGATGGCCCAGACCCACGAGCACATCCTCCTGGCCCGCCAGGTTGGCGTGCCGGCGATCGTCGTCGCCCTCAACAAGTGCGACATGATTGACGAGGCCGACGCCGACCTCATCGACCTGGTCGAGATGGAGCTGCGTGAGATCCTGTCGGCGCAGGAGTTCGACGGCGACAACCTGCCGATCGTCCGCGTCGCGGCCTTCCCGGCGCTGAACGGCGACGAGAAGTGGTCCGAGTCGATCATGGAGCTCATGAACGCTGTGGACGAGTACATCCCGCAGCCCGAGCGTGACACCGACAAGCCCTTCCTCATGCCCGTTGAGGACGTCTTCACGATCACCGGTCGTGGCACCGTCATCACCGGCCGTATCGAGCGCGGCATCGTCAAGACCGGCGACACCGTCGAGATCATCGGCATCCGTGAGACCAAGCAGACCTCCACCGTCACCGGTGTCGAGATGTTCCGCAAGATCCTCGACGAGGGTCGTGCGGGCGAGAACGTCGGCCTGCTGCTCCGCGGCACCAAGAAGGAAGACGTCGAGCGCGGCATGGTCGTCATCAAGCCGGGTTCGACCACCCCGCACACCGACTTCGAGGCCAACGTCTACGTGCTGACCAAGGAGGAGGGTGGCCGTCACAAGCCGTTCTTCTCGAACTACTCCCCGCAGTTCTACTTCCGCACGACGGACGTGACCGGCGTGGTGCAGCTCCCGGCCGGCACCGAGATGGTCATGCCCGGCGACAACACCGAGATGACCGTGCACCTCAACAAGCCCATCGCCATGGAGGAGAACCTCAAGTTCGCCATCCGCGAGGGCGGCCGCACCGTCGGTGCGGGTAACGTCGTCAAGATCCTCAAGTGACCTGGGGGGCGTGAGCCCCTGACGAGACGCAAGGGCCGGGCAGCGATCAGCTGCCCGGCCCTTGCGTCATGTCCGGCGGTCGGTCCCGGCACGGCGTGCGCCGGGACCGACCGGGTCAGGAGCGCTTCTGGATGGCGGCCCACTCGTCGCGGAGACCGACGGTGCGGTGGAAGAGCATGGGCTCATCGAGGTCGACGGCGAAGTAGCCGAGCCGCTCGAACTGCACGACCTCACCGGGGGAGGCGTCGGCCAGGGCCGCCTCGACCCGGCAGCCCTCCAGCAGCTCCCTGGAGTGGGGATTCACGTCGTCGAGGGCCTCCCCGGTCGCCTCGCCCGGGGCCTCGGCCGTGAACAGCCGCTCGTACAGCGCGGCGGTGGCGGCGACGGCATGCAGTGCCGAGACCCAGTGCATGGTCGACTTCACCTTGCGCCCGTCCGGGGAGTTGCCGCCGCGTGAGGCGGGGTCGTACGTCGCGAGGACCTCGACCACCCGGCCGGCATCGTCCTTGACCACGTCGGTCGCCGTGACGAAGTACGCGCCGCGGAGCCGCACCTCGCGCCCGGGGGAGAGGCGGAAGTACTTGGGCGGGGGGACCTCGCGGAAGTCGTCCTCCTCGATCCACAGCTCGCCCGTGAACGGCACCAGGCGGACCCCGTCCTCGGCACGCTCCGGGTTGTTGGGCACCTCGAAGTACTCGACCACCGGGGAGCCGTCGGCGTCCACCGGCCAGTTCGTCAGGGTGAGCTTGAGCGGCCGCAGCACGGCCATCCGGCGCTGCGCCGTCTCGTTGAGGCTGCGGCGCACGTAGCTCTCCAGCGCCTCGATGGACTGGCGCGCGTTTGTGCGCGTCGTGCCGACCTCGCGGCAGAAGTCGCGGATGGCAGCCGGCGGATAGCCCCGCCGCCGCAGGCCGCGCAGCGTCGGCATGCGCGGGTCGTCCCATCCGTCGACGATGCCGTCCATCACCAGCTTGGCGAGGCGCCGCTTCGACGTGACCGTGTGAGTGAGCTCGAGGCGGGCGAACTCGTACTGGCGCGGCGGGTCGGCCACCCCCAGTTGCGTGAGGAACCAGTCGTAGAGCGGTCGGTGCGATTCGAACTCCAGCGTGCACAACGAGTGCGTCACGCCCTCGATGGCGTCGGACTGCCCGTGCGCCCAGTCGTAGGTCGGGTAGATCGCCCACTCGTCCCCGGTGCGGTGATGCTCGACGCGGCGGATCCGGTACATGATCGGGTCGCGCAGCTGCATGTTCTCGTGGTTCATGTCGATCTTCGCGCGCAGCACCCGGCTGCCGTCGGGGAACTCGCCGTCGCGCATGCGCCGGAAGAGGTCGAGGTTGTCGTCGACGGACCGGTCCCGGTACGGCGACTCGACGCCGGGACGGCCGTAGCCGCCGCGTCCCGCGGAGATGGCCTCGGAGTCCTGATCGTCGACGTACGCGAGGCCGTCGCGGATGAGCTGCTCCGCCCAGGCGTACAGCGTGCCGAAGTAGTCCGACGCATAGCGGACGTCGGCGGGCTCGTAGCCCAGCCACTCGATGTCCTCGATGATGCCCTCGACGAAGCTGGTGTCCTCGGTCTCCGGGTTCGTGTCGTCCAGGCGCAGGACGCAGATGCCGCCGAAGTCCGCCGCCACGCCGAAGTCGACGACGATGGCCTTCGCGTGACCGATGTGCAGGAAACCGTTGGGTTCGGGGGGGAACCGGGTCTGCACCCGGCCGCCCCGACGGCCGGCCGCGACGTCGGCCGACACGGCGTCGTAGATGAAGTTGGAGGGGAGGGCGGACGGCTCGGTCATGGGGGTCAAGGTAGCATGACGCCGCCCGGCCAGCCGGTCAGCCGGCCGTGCCGAGGAGCTGCCCGACTCCCGCGATGACGAGGATCGGGATGGCGACGATGACGGCCACGACGAGAGCCACCAACGCCGCCGCCGCGATCCAGTACCGCACGGACGCCTGGCGCACGAGTTCGCGGTTCTCGATCGTGCGGTTGAGGAGGCGCAGGTTCTTCTTGTTCGCCCGGAAGGCGACGTCGAAGAAGGCTCCGATGAAGGGCACCATGCCGAGCAGCCAGTCGAGCAGTGAGTTGCCCACCATGCGCGCCAGCACGGGGACGGGCGCGCGCAGGCGGATGGCGTCGAGGAGCACCACGCCGCCGAACGCGGCCCCGACCGCGGTGCCGGCCCACGGCACCAGCGACAACAGCGGATCGACACCGACCCGCACGCTCGTCCCGGGCACCTGCACGAGATCGTCCAGGAGGTAGCTGAACGCCTTCGTCAACCGCGCCGGCTCGGGCTGCGGGTTGCCGTCGGGGCGGGGGACACGGCCGGCGGCCGCCTCGGTCACAGCCTCGCGGGCACGCTGCAGCGCCTTGGCGGGGGTCGGCCCGGGTTGCGTCGTCATGTCTCCCAGCATGCCCGATAGGGTGAAGCCACTATGAGCGAATCACGCATCCCCGCCCGCACCCGCGTCGCCCCGTCCCCGACCGGCGATCCCCACGTCGGCACCGCGTTCATGGCGCTGTTCGACCTCGCGTGGGCCCGGAAGACCGGCGGGGCGTTCGTGCTGCGCATCGAGGACACCGACCAGAACCGGCTCGTCGAGGGCAGCGAACAACAGATCTACGACTCCCTCGAGTGGCTGGGGCTCAACCCTGACGAGGGACCGCACGTCGGCGGGCCGTACGCGCCCTACCGGCAATCGGAGCGACTCGACACCTACCGCCCCTACGTCGACCAGCTCATCGCCGACGGGCACGCCTACCACTGCTGGTGCAGCTCCGAGCGCCTCGCCGGTCTGCGGAAGGAGCAGGAGGCGGCCAAGCAATCGGTCACCGGGTACGACCGGCTGTGCCTCGGCAAGACCCGCGAGGAGCGGGCGGCGCTGCCCGGCTTCTCCGAGATGCCGGTAGTCCGCATGCTCATCCCGGACGATGCGCCACTCGAGTTCGACGACATCATCCGCGGCTGCGTCAAAGCGCCCCGGCCGGACGACCAGGTCATCCTCAAGGCCGACGGCTTCCCGACCTACCATCTCGCCGTCGTCGTCGACGACCACCTCATGGGCATCAACACCGTCGTGCGCGGCGAGGAGTGGATCTCATCGACCCCCAAGCACGTGTTGCTCTACGACTGGCTCGGCTGGGAGCGGCCCGCGTTCGCGCACATGCCGCTGCTGCGCAACACCGACAAATCCAAGATCTCCAAGCGGAAGAACCCGGCCGCACGGCTCATGTGGTTCAAGGAGCAGGGCTACCTGCCCGAGGCCGTGCGCAACTTCCTGCAGCTCCTCGGCTACGCGGGGGACGAGGACGCCGAGGTCAAGAGCTTCGACGAGTTCGTGGCGGACTTCTCGTGGGACAAGGTCAACACCGTCGGGCCCATCTTCGACCTCAAGAAGCTCGACTGGCTCAACGGGCACTACATCCGCGCCCTCAGCGCGGGTGAGCTGGCCGACCGCATCCTCGAGTTCGAGCAGGAGCGGTGGGCACCGACGGCGGAGCAGACAGACCTGTTGCGTCGCGCCGTCCCGATCATCCAGGAGCGCCTCGTCCTGCTCAAGGACGCGTTGCCGCAGCTGGACTACCTGTTCGTCGACGACGCCGCGCTGACCGTCGAGGAGGAGGCCGTTGCCGCCCTCCCGGACAGCGCCGGGGCGGTCCTCGATGCCGCCGTCGCCGTCGCGGAGTCGGTGCCGTTCGACGCGGCCTCCATCCAGGCCGCGTTGAAGGAGCGCATCGTCGAGGGGATGGGGATCAAGGCGAAGTTCGCGTTCGCACCGATCCGTGTCGCCGTGTCGGGGCGCAGGGTGTCGCCGCCGCTGTTCGAGTCGATGGAACTGCTGGGCCGCGACGCCACGCTGGCCCGCCTCCGGTCGCTGCGCGCCTCCCTGTAGGCCGGACCCGGCTCCGGGCCGGGCCTGGGTCGGGTGACGCCGGGTGGACGGTGGGGCCGGGCCGCCCGCGACAAGTTGAGCCTGCCTCGCTCAAGAATGCGCCGTCGGACTTGACTTCGTAGTTGAGCGGAGTATACTCAACTACGTAAGCCGTAACCAGCACCAACACAGTCGAAAGGAGCACAGATGCCTGGCTTTGACCCGTTCCGCGACTTCGACCGCCTGCTGAGCGACGTGACCCGCACGCCCGCTTCGGTGGCGATGCCGATGGATCTCTACCGCACGGGGGACGACTTCGTCGCCCACATCGACCTCCCGGGCGTGGACCCCGCAAGCATCGACATCGACATGGACGGCGCCACCGTCACCGTGCGTGCCGAGCGCAAGCTCCCCGTCGACTCCGACGTCCAGTGGCTGACCCGTGAGCGTGCCGCCGGCACGTTCGCCCGCCAGCTCACGCTCGGACGCGGGCTCGCGACCGACCGGATCAGCGCCTCGTACTCCGACGGCGTCCTGACACTGACGATCCCGGTCGCGGAGACCGCCAAGCCCCGCAAGATCGAGGTGCAGCACACCAGCCGCAGCAACGAGATCGAGGGCAGCGTCGAGGAGTCGCAGCAGGAGGGCTGATCCTCCGCGGAGACAACGGCGCGGGGCCGGGGTGACGATACGTCGCCCCGGCCCCGTCGTCGTGCCCGGCCGTCAGCCGCGGCCGTGAGGGGTGCCCCAGCCGCTCAGGTCCGGCCCCTTCGGGACGATGCTGAGCGGGTTGAGGTCGGTGTGGACGACGTAGTAGTGCTGCTTGATCTGGTCGAAGTCCACGTTGTTACCGAAGCCGGGGGTCTGGAACAGGTCCCGGGCGTAACCCCACAGGTTCGGCAGCTCCGTCAGCTTCTGCCGGTTGCACTTGAAGTGACCGTGGTAGACGGGGTCGAACCGCACGAGCGTGGTGAACAGCCGGATATCGGCCTCAGTGATCGCGTCGCCCATGAGGTAGCGACGGCTCGCCAGACGCTCCTCGAGCCAGTCCATCGCCGTCCACAACCGGTCGTAGGCCGCGTCATAGGCCTCTTGGGAGCCGGCGAAGCCGCAGCGATAGACGCCGTTGTTGACCTCGGTGTAGATGCGGCGCATGACATCGCGCATCTCGGGGCGCAGCTCGGCGGGCCACAGGTCAGGCGCATCGGGCCGGTGGTGGGCCTTCCACTGGAAGAAGAGGTCCTCCGTGATCTGCGCGAAGTCGTTCGTGACGACCTGCCCCGTCTCCACCTCGACCATGGCCGGGACCGTGATGCCGCGCGGGTAGCCCGGGAATCGCCGCTCGTACGCCTCCTTGAGCCGGTGGATCCCGAGGACCGGGTCGAGTCCGTCGGGGTCCAGGTCGAACGTCCACGAGTCGGAGTCGTGCGTGGGGCCGGGGGTGCCGAGCGAGATGACGTCCTGGAGCCCCAGGACGTCGCGGACGATGATGGAGCGGTTGGCCCACGGGCACGCATACGCGGCGACCAGCCGGTAGCGCCCGGGCTCGACGGGGTAGTCGTCCGTGCCGGCCCGCGGCTCGGCCATGATGCGCGTCTCGATGTAGCGGGAGTCGCGGGTGAACTCCTTGCCCTTGACCGAGTAGACGCCACCGGTGGAGTGCTCTTCGTTCTCGCTCATCCCCCGAGCCTACGCGGCCGGGCTGCGCGGGCTCAGCCCTTCAGCCAGGAGCGGATCGTCCGCACCCGCTGCTCGACCTCGGCCTGCGACGCCTGGGCGAGCTTCGGCCCGCCGCACTCGCGGCGCAGATCGGCGTGCACATGGCTGTGCGGCACGCCCTTGATCCCCGCGTACTGCGACACCAGCGAGTTGAGTTCCTTCCGCTTCGACGCGAGGGCCCGGTGCAGCGCCACCTCGGGCTCCGCCTTGCGGTCCTGCCGCTCACGGCGCCGCAGCTGGCGTCGTTGCCGGTCCGCGAGCAGGGCGCTCACCTGGCTGGGCTCCAGCAGGCCGGGCAGCCCCAGGTACTCCTCCTCGTCGGCCGACGTGGGCTCGGCGTGCATCCCGAAGGCCTGCGCGTCGAACAGGACGTGGTCGAACGTGGCGGACGACTCCAGGGCCTCGAACTGGCCGAGGAGGTCGTCGGAGGCCTTCTCGCCCTGGTTGGCCTGCTCGATGAGGGCCTCGGTCTCGGCCCACAGATCCGTCTCGTCGGTCTTCGGCCGGCCGAGGACGTGGTCGCGCTGCTTCTCGATGGTCGCCGCGTGCGCCAGGAGGACCGGCACGGTGGGGAGGAATACCGTCGCGACCTCGCCCCGGCGACGGCTGCGCACGAAACGGCCCACAGCCTGGGCGAAGAACAGCGGCGTCGAGGTCGCCGTCGCGTAGACCCCGACGGACAGCCGCGGCACGTCGACGCCCTCGGACACCATTCGCACCGCCACCATCCACCGTTCCTGCGAGGCGGAGAAGCCGTCGATCTTCTCCGTGGCCTTGGCGTCGTCGGACAGGACCACGCACGGCTTGGTACCCGTCAGGTCGTGCAGCACGCGTGCGTAGGCGCGGGCGGTGGTCTGGTTGGTCGCGATGACCAAACCACCCGCGTCGGGGATGTGCCGGCGGACCTCGGTCAGCCGCGTGTCCGCCGCCCGCAGGACCGCGGGGATCCACTCGCCCGTGGGCGCCAGCGCCGTCCGCCAGGCGTGCGCGGTGAGGTCCTTGGTCATGGGCACACCGAGGTCCGCGGCCAGCTCGTCGCCCGCCTTGGTGCGCCAGCGCATCTGCCCGCCGTAGTTCATGAACAGGACCGGCCGCACGACGTGGTCGGCCAGCGCCTCGCGGTACCCGTACGTGTAGTCGGCCCGCGACTGTGTCACACCGGGCGCGATCTCGTCGTAGGCGACGAAGGGGATCGGATGCTCGTCCGATCGGAACGGCGTACCGGTGAGCGCCAGCCGGCGGGTGGCGTGCGTGAACGCGAACGTGATCGCCTCGCCCCAGCTGCGCGAGTCCCCGGCGTGGTGGATCTCGTCGAAGATCACCAGCGTCTCCTTGGAGTGACACAGCGCCTCGTAGACGTAGGACCGCGCCGCGACGCCGGCGTACGTCACCGCGGACCCGTGGTACTCCTTGGCCCGGCCACGCCGCGACGACCCGCCCAGGCCGGGGTCCAGCTGAATGCCGACGCGCGCCGCCGCGTCCGCCCACTGAACCTTGAGGTGTTCGGTGGGGGTGACGACGACGATGCGCCGCACAGCGCGAGACGCCAGCAGGGTCGTCGCGACGCGTAGAGCGAAGGTTGTCTTGCCGGCACCGGGCGTGGCGACACACAGGAAGTCGCGCGGCTGGTCACGTTCGTACTGGTCGAGCGCCGCCGCCTGCCAGGCGCGCAGCGACGACGCCGTGCCCCACGCCGCGCGTTGCGGGAAGGCGGGGGAGAGGTGGTCCAGCGCGGAGGAAGACATACGGTCGGTGACTCTAGCCAACGGTCGCCGCGACGCCCAAGCCCCGACACGCCGTCGGGTCAGCCGGCGCGGAGGTCCTCGTACGCGGCCAGCGCCCGCGCCCTGCCGGCGGCCAGCTCGACGACGGGGGCGGGCCGCGGACTGTGCTCCACCCGCCAGGAGCGGGGCGCGGCGGCCGCGAACCGGCGCGCACCGTCGGCCGCAGCATCCAGCCAGGACCGGCGGTAGGCGCCGCGCGCGTCGAACTTCGCGGCCTGCGTGTCGGGGTTGAAGATGCGGAAGTAGGGCGACGCGTCGGGTCCGCAGCCGGCCACCCACTGCCAGTTCATGGCGTTGGATGCGGGGTCCCAGTCGGTGAGGGTGCGCTCGAACCACGCCAGGCCGACCCGCCAGTCGGTGAGGAGGTGCTTGGTGAGGTAGCTGGCGGTGATCATGCGGACCCGGTTGTGCATGCGCCCGGTCGCGAACAGTTCCCGCATGCCGGCGTCGACGATGTCGACCCCCGTCTCGCCGCGACGCCACAGCTCCGCGACGGGCCCGCCTCCGTCCCACGCGAACCGCTCCCACTCGGGCCGCCAGCAGCGGACGCCGAGGCCGGGCGACTCGTGCAGCAGGTCGCGGGCGAACTCGCGCCAGGCCAGCTCGGACAGGAACGTCTCCACACCGGGGGCGCCGGCTCGGTCGCGGGCCACGATCCGGGAGCCCGCAGCGCCGGGGCCGGCAGCGGGGACGCAACCGGCACCTGCCGGAGCGCCTTGAAGAACGGGGAGTAGACCTTGAAGGTCCCGCCGGCGCCGGTGCGCACCGAGCCGCGCGGCACGAGGTCCGCCGTCGGGTGCAGGTGCAGCGCCGCGCCGGCCGCGGCGACCGCCTCGGGCAGGCCGTCGTCGTCGGCGAACGGGAAGCCCACGGTGGTGTGGACCGCTGAGGCGCCGGTCTCCGCGACGACCGCGGCGAGCACGTCGCGCGGGTCCCCGCGGCGGACGGTCAGGCGGCTGCCCCGGGCCCGCAGTTCGTCGTCGAGGGGGCGCAGGCTGAGCGCCTGTCGCTCCGCGGACGCCGGATGCGCCGCGGCCTCCTCCGGGTCCAGGACGACCAGCGGGATGACGGCGCCGTCGGCGGCGGCCGCGACGAGAGCCGGATGGTCGTCCAGCCGCAGCACGCGGCGGAACCAGCAGATCGTCGTCATGCCCGCACCTTCCGGCCTGGGCGCCGTGGGCGGGAGGCCCGGCGCCGGTCCACCTGAGTCTAGGGGCGCCTCACGACAGGCGCCGCAGCTGGCCGAGGTCCCGCGGGGCCAGCTCGGCCACGAGCGCGAGGTACAGCTCGGCGCAGCCGAGGGCGTCGATCATCGCGTCGTGCCCCCGGTAACTGGGCAGCCCCGCCCGCGCCCGCAACCGCCACAGGCGCAGCGCGTCGCGGGGGAGGTCCTCGTCGAACCCGAGGGCCCGGTGGCCCAACGTCAGGGTGTCGACGGCGGGCAGGTCGATGCGCACGCCATGGACCCGCCGGACCGCCTCCGTGAGGAAGCCCACCTCGACGGCGGCATGATGTGCGAGCAGGACCCTGCCGGCCAGCCGGTCGAACAGCCGGTCCAGGGCCTCCGGTAGTGGGACGCCGGCTGCCAGGTCGTCGTCGGTGATGCGGTGGATGGTGGCGGACTGGCCGACCTCGCTGCCCGGGTCGACCACCAGGGCCGTGGCGGTCCCGAGTGGGATGCCGAGCCCGTCGACGTCGACCATGCCGACCTCCAGGATGTGGTCGGTCTCCGGCGACAGCCCCGTGGTCTCGAGGTCGACCGCCAGCAGCGGAAGCTCCCGGACCGGCGTGCCGCGGGGCGGCGGGGCGGCCGCGAGGAACCGCCTGAGGCCGCCGTCCGGGACCCGGTGGGCCAGGCGCGGGTTGGTGGGGCGCCACCAGCTCATGAGATGAACTGCGTCTGGAAGGTGACCGTCAGGGCGGTCTGGGCCTTCGCGACGATGGTGAAGGCGTCGCGCAGGTGTCGCCGCTCGAACTCCGACAGCTCGTCGGGCGCGATGAAGTTGTCCGGCTCCGCTCCCGACGCGACGAGCCGCCCCTGGTGTTGCAGCCGGGTGTAGCCGAGGAACTCGTGCGCGTCGAGGAGGTTGGCCACGTCCACCCCGTGCTGACCCACCGCCAGCAGGCGCGCCCGGGTGGAGATCTGCGGGAGGCCGCGGTGCAGGGCGTGGACGCGGGCGATGTCGACGATGGGGTTGATGCCGCCCAGTTTGATGTCGAGTCGGTCCCGGTGGCGTCCCTTCTTCTCCACGACGAACCCGCGGAGGAATCCGATGGGCACCTCGGTGTCGTTGACGTGGCGGGCCAGGTGGCCGAGGAAGCGGCTGGACGAGGGGGTGGCCGCCAGGACGCGGCGCTGGAGGGCGTCGGCGAGCGAGCGGTCGCCGTACACGGGCCGCATGTCGAAGAAGATCGACGAGTTCAGCACGGCCTCCGACGTCGGCGCCGCCAGCCAGTCGGCGAATTCGCGCAGCCACCCGGCCAGGGGGCGCCGCCAGCGCGGCGTCGTCGCCATGGCCCCACCCTTGCAGCGGGGGAAGCCGCATACGGCCAGCGCCGTCGTGACGTACTCGGCCAGCTCCGCGAAGTATGGCTCGTGGTCCGGGCGGGCGTCGTCGTGCAGGATCATCGCGTGGTCCTGGTCCGAGCCCAGCGCCTGCTCCTGCCGGGCCAGCGATCCGAGCGCGACCCAGCAGTACGGCACGGGCGGCGGACCGAGGCGACGCTCGGCGAGGTCCAGGAGGCGCTGCCACAGCGCGTCGGTGGTGCGGCTGACGATGCGCGTGATGTCTTCTGCGGTCGCGTCCTGGCGCAGGAGCCGGTCCACCAGACGCGGCACGCGGCCCATGACGTGCGCCAGCCCCGCGACATCGGACTGCCGCGCCAGGTCGCCGACGATGTACAGCGGGCTCGACCGTTCCAGCCGCATCAGGTCCCCGGAGGTGACCATGCCGACCACCCGGTCGCCGGCCATGACCGGCAGGTGGTGGATGCGGTGCTCGACGAGGCTCAGCAGCACGTCCAGGGCCAGCGCGTCATCGCCGATCGTGAACGGCTCGTGCGACATCACCTCGGTGAGCGGCGTGCTGGGCGGGACCGCCCGCGCCACCACCCTGCGCAGGTCGCGGTCGGTGAGGATGCCGGCGAGCCGGTCGCCGTCGAGGACGAGGATGGACGAGACCCTGGCGTCGTCCATGGCCTGGGCGGCCTCCCCGACGGTGGCATCGGTGCGGATGCCGATCGGGTCGCGGGTGACCATGTCGCGGACGGGGACCTGCAGGATCGGCCCGCCCTCCGGCTCGCGGCGCGTCGCGTCGGCCAGCCGCGACTCGGTGAAGTAGCGCCGCACCTCCGGGATGGCGACGAGCTCGCCCACGACGTCGCGGTCGAACGCCCACAGCAGCGTGTCCTCGACGGCGGTGAATGTGAACCGCGACGGACGCTGCTCGATGATCGACGACTGGCCGAAGCAGGCGCCCTCCTCGTCGTGGTCGACGAGCGAGCCCGCGGCGTCGACGATCTCCACGACACCGGACCGCACGACGAACATCGCGGTGGGTTGGTCTCCCGTGGAGAGGATGACGCTGCCGCGCCGGGCGTAGCGGCCGACGGCGAGGCGGGCGTAGTGCGCGACCCGGCCCGGCGGGAGCAGCGACCAGGGCTCGCGGGCCGCCAGGAACTGGGTCACCTCGGCCAACTCGGACACGGCTGATCTCCTTCGATCGGTCGGTGGTCGAGAGCCTACCGCCGCACGGGTCGGCGGTGGCGCCGGAAGGGTGGGGGTGGGTGCGCGACGGTTTCCTACAAGTAGTAGTATCAAAGCATTCGTTGGCGACATCGCGGTGGCCGGCTCCCCGAGGGAACCGTCTACCGGGGTGATCGGTCCGCGGTGCCACCCGTGCAGGTACATCAGTCCCATCACCAGGAGCACCATGACGGCCTCGGCCACCCTCGACGCCCCCACCACCCCCAGCGACCCGTGGAGCGGTTTCCGCCCCGGTCCCTGGCAGCACGCGATCGACGTCAGGGACTTCATCCTCACCAACTTCACGCCGTACACCGGTGACGCGTCGTTCCTGTCCGGGCCGACGGCCAAGACGCTGAGCGTCTGGGAGACCCTCCAGCGCGACTACCTGAGCGTCGAGCGCGCCCGCCGCGTCTACGACGTCGAGACCAGCATCCCGGGCGACATCGACGCCTTCCCCGCCGGCTACATCTGCTCCGACGACGACGTGATCGTCGGCCTGCAGACGGACACGCCCCTCAAGCGGCCCATGATGCCCGCGGGTGGCTGGCGCATGGTTGAGACGGCCATCCGTGAGGCGGGCCTCGAGCCGGACGAGCGGGTCAAGGAGATCTTCACCCGCTACCGCAAGACCCACAACGAAGCGGTCTTCGACATCTACACCCCGCGGATCCGCGCGGCCCGCAGCGCCCACCTCATCACGGGCCTGCCAGACGCCTACGGCCGTGGCCGGATCATCGGCGACTACCGCCGCGTCGCGCTCTACGGCGTCGACCGCCTCATCGAGGCCAAGCGCGCCGACATGGACGCCATCGCGGACCAGCCGTTCTCCGAGAACTGGGCCCGGTACCGCGAGGAGCACGCCGAGCAGATCAAGGCGCTGATCAAGCTCAAGAACCTCGGCGCCAGCTACGGCTTCGACCTCGCGCGCCCGGCGGCGACCTTCGTCGAGGCCGTGCAGTGGACCTACTTCGCCTACCTGGGGTCCGTCAAGAGCCAGGACGGCGCCGCCATGAGCATCGGCCGGCTGTCCGGCTTCTTCGACGTGTACGCCGAGCGCGACCTCGCCGCCGGCACCCTGACCGAGGAGGCCGCGCAGGAGGTCATCGACGCGCTCGTGACCAAGCTGCGCATCGTCCGCTTCCTCCGCACGAAGGACTACGACCAGATCTTCTCCGGCGACCCGTACTGGGCCACCTGGTCCGACGGCGGCTTCGCCGACGACGGCCGCACGCTCGTGACGAAGACGTCGTTCCGTCTGCTGCAGACGCTGCGCAACCTGGGCCCAGCGCCCGAGCCCAACATCACGATCTACTGGGACGCCGCGCTGCCGCAGGGATACAAGGACTTCTGCTCGCTGATCTCGATCGAGACCAGCGCGCTGCAGTACGAGTCGGACTCCGAGATCCGCTGCCACTGGGGCGACGACACCGCCATCGCCTGCTGCGTCTCGCCCATGGCAGTCGGCAAGCAGATGCAGTTCTTCGGCGCCCGGCTCAACGCGGCCAAGGCCCTCCTGTACGCCATCAACGGCGGCCGCGACGAGATGACCGGCAAGCAGGTCGTCGACGGCTACGCGCCGCTCGACGGCGACGGCCCGCTCGACTTCGACACCGTCTGGGCGAAGTACGACGCGATGCTGACCTGGGCCGTCGAGACCTACGTCGAGGCCCTCAATATCATCCACTACTCGCACGACAAGTACGCGTACGAGGCCATCGAGATGGCGCTGCACGACGACGAGATCATCCGCACGCTCGGCTGCGGCATCGCCGGCCTGTCGATCGTCGCCGACTCGTTGGCGGCCATCCGCTACGCCACGGTCACCCCGGTGCGCGACGAATCCGGGCTCGTGGTCGACTACATCACGGAGGGCGACTTCCCGAAGTACGGCAACGACGACGACCGCGCCGACGAGCTCGCCCAGCTGGTCGTCGCCACCGTCATGGACAAGATCCGCCGGATCAAGCTGTACCGCGACGCCGTCCCCACGCAGTCCGTGCTGACCATCACATCGAACGTCGTGTACGGCAAGGCGACCGGCGCGTTTCCCTGCGGACACCAGGCCGGGACGCCGTTCGCCCCCGGCGCGAACCCGCGCAACGGGGCCGACACGCACGGCATGCTCGCGTCCATGATGAGCGTCGGCAAGCTGTCCTACGACGACGCGCTCGACGGCATCTCGCTCACCAACACCATCACCCCGCCGGCGCTCGGCCGCACGGAGGAGGAGCGCGTGCGCAACCTGGTGGGCATCCTTGACGCCGGCATGGGGGAGGGGCTCTACCACGCCAACATCAACGTGCTGAACCGCGAGACGCTCCTCGACGCCATGGAGAACCCGGAGAACTACCCGCAGCTGACCATCCGCGTGTCGGGCTACGCGGTGAACTTCGTCCGGCTCACCCGCGAGCAGCAGCTCGACGTCCTGTCGCGGACGTTCCACGAGGCGCTCTGAGCCCGGTGTCGGTGCTGGCGACGACTGAGGCCCCGGCCGGGCAGCCGGCCGCGGGCCGTGCGTCGTCGATGCTGGGCGGTATCCCGACGGCGGAACATCTGGACCGCTCCGCGCTGCTCGCCGCGCAGCGCGCCGGCGAGGTGGGGTCGGTGCACTCCTGGGAGCTGGTGACCGCCGTCGACGGTCCGGGCACCCGGATGACCACCTTCCTCGCCGGTTGCCCGCTGCGCTGCCTCTACTGCCACAACCCGGACACCATGAGCGCCGCCCGGGGCGTCCCAGTGCTGGCCGACGACCTGCTCGCACGGATCCGGCGCTACCGGGGCGTGTTCCGCGCCACCGGCGGTGGCATCACCCTGTCGGGCGGTGAGGTGCTCCAGCAGCCTGCGTTCGCCGCGCGGATCCTGCGGGGGGCGCGGGAGTTGGGGGTGCACACCGCCATCGACACCTCGGGCTTCCTCGGCTGGCAGGCTTCGGACGAGCTGCTGGCCGACGTCGACCTCGTGCTGCTGGACATCAAGGCCGGCGACGACGACACCGCCCGCCGCGTCACCGGGCGCCACCTCGCCCCGACGCTCGAGTTCGCCCGCCGCCTGGAGACGTTGGGCATCGAGACGTGGGTGCGGTTCGTCCTGGTCCCCGGGCTGACCGACGATGACGCGACGGTGTCGCGGGTGGCGGACCACGCGGCGTCGCTGCGCCAGGTGACCCGGGTGGAGGTGCTGCCGTTCCACCAGATGGGGCGGGAGAAGTGGGACGAGATCGGGCTGCCGTACGCGCTGACCGACACCCCGCCCCCGACGCCCTCCCAGGTCGACGCCGCCCGCGACGTGTTCCGCGCCCGCGGTCTCACCGTCTTCTGAGTCAAGCCCGTCCCTGACCAGCGCCGCCTCCCGAGCCTGCCGCCTCCCGAGCCCGCCGCCCTTCCGCCGCCCACCCGGCACGACACGCCGTCGAACTGTGACCCCGACGTCGGCTGGGGACTCGGGACAGGAGTCGGGCTGCTATTCGTGCTGTCGCCCTGCGTCGGGCCACCCCCGATTTGGTCACCCGGGGCAGCCATGCCAGAATGGTCAGGTTGCTCCGCTAGGGGTGGGTGTCTTCCATGTCGCCGGCCCCGAGAGTGTGATCGAGCTCAACCCGGCTGGTCTGGGTCCGCCTCTCAGGTGGGACCCTCGGATCGGCTCGCGGGTAACAGCGCGACACTCCCGACCTCGGGGGCTGGAGTGACAAGGGGTTTCACCCCCAGGAACTTGAAATTTCCAAAGGGCTAGAGAAGAAGGAACGACTGTGGCTGGACAAAAGATCCGCATCAGGCTGCGGGCGTATGACCACGAGGTCATCGACAGCTCGGCGCGCAAGATCGTCGACACCGTGACCCGCACGGGTGCGAAGGTGGCCGGCCCGGTGCCGCTGCCGACCGAGAAGAACGTGTACTGCGTCATCCGTTCGCCCCACAAGTACAAGGACAGCCGCGAGCACTTCGAGATGCGTACGCACAAGCGGCTGATCGACATTCTGGATCCGACGCCGAAGACGGTCGACTCGCTCATGCGGCTCGATCTTCCCGCCGGTGTCGACATCGAGATCAAGCTTCCGTGAGGTCTGTAGAGATGAGTGAACGAATCGTGAAGGGCATCCTGGGCACCAAGCTCGGCATGACCCAGCTCTGGGACGAGAACAACAAGGTCGTCCCCGTGACCGTGATCCAGGCCGGCCCGTGCGTCGTGACCCAGGTCCGCACCCCCGAGACCGACGGCTACTCCGCCGTGCAGCTCGGCTTCGGCGCCGTCAAGGCGAAGAAGGTCACCAAGCCGGAGGCCGGGCACTTCGCCAAGGCCGACGTCACCCCCCGCAAGCACCTCGTCGAGCTGCGCACCGCCGACGCCGCCGAGTTCACCCTCGGGCAGGAGCTGAGCGCCGAGGTCTTCGCCGATGGCGAGATCGTCGACGTGACCGGCACCACCAAGGGCAAGGGCACCGCGGGCGTCATGAAGCGCCACGGCTTCCACGGCCTCAAGGCCTCGCACGGTGTGCACCGCAAGCACCGCGCCCCCGGTTCCATCGGCGGCTGCTCCACCCCCGGCAAGGTCTTCAAGGGCCTCCGCATGGCGGGCCGGATGGGTAACGAGAAGGTCACCGTCCAGAACCTGAAGATTCACGCCGTCGACGCGGAGCGTGGCCTGCTGCTGGTCCGTGGGGCCATCCCGGGCAACAAGGGCTCCCTCGTCGTCGTCCGAAGCGCAGCCAAGAAGGGTGTTGTCTCATGAGCGATCTGACCGTTGACGTCGTCGACGCCAAGGGCAAGAAGGCCGGCAAGGCCGATCTGCCCGCGGAACTGTTCGACGCGCAGACCAACATCCCCCTGATCCACCAGGTCGTCGTGGCGCAGCTCGCGGCCGCCCGTCAGGGCACGCACTCCACCAAGACCCGCGGCGAGGTCCGCGGCGGTGGCATCAAGCCGTGGCGCCAGAAGGGCACCGGCCGCGCCCGTCAGGGTTCGCGTCGCGCCCCGCAGTGGACCGGCGGTGGCGTCGTCCACGGCCCGACCCCGCGTGATTACTCGCAGCGCACCCCCAAGAAGATGATCGCCGCCGCTCTGCGCGGGGCGCTCTCGGACCGGGCCCGCGACGGACACGTGCACGTGATCTCCGAGCTCGTTGCCGGCGAGAAGCCGTCGACCAAGTCGGCCATCGCGGCGCTGACCGCGGTCGCGGGCGACCTGAGCAAGGTGCTCGTCGTGCTCGACCGCTTCGAGGACGTCGCGTGGCTCAGCCTGCGCAACGTTCCGACGGTGCACGCGCTCGCCGTCGACCAGCTCAACACGTACGACGTGCTGGTCAACGACAAGGTGGTCTTCACCTCCGCAGCCCTCGCGGCCTTCGTGGCCGGCCCCGGCCGCGCGTCGGCCACGGCCGTCGCCACCGAGTCTGAGGCCGCCGCCGAGGCGACCGCTACCGAGACCGTCGAGCAGACGGACGAGGCCCCCGCCAAGGCCCCCAAGGCCAAGGCCGCCAAGAAGACTGAGGAGACGGACAAGTGACGCAAGCGCTGAAGATCCGCGACCACCGCGACATCATCCTGCGCCCGGTGGTGAGCGAGAAGAGCTACAACCTTCTCGATGACGGCAAGTACACCTTCGTCGTCGCCCCGCACGCGAACAAGACCGAGATCAAGATCGCCATCGAGACGATCTTCGACGTCAAGGTCACCTCCGTGAACACCCTCAACCGTCCGGGCAAGCGTCGCCGCACCCGGTACGGCTACGGCAAGACCGTCGCCACCAAGCGCGCGATCGTGACCGTCGCAGAGGGCCAGCGCATCGACATCTTCGGAGGCCCGGTCGACTGACCGGCGAGCCGCTGAGAGAAGGAACGAACACTCATGGGTATCCGTAAGTACAAGCCGACCACGCCGGGCCGCCGCGGCTCCAGCGTGTCCGACTTCGTTGAACTCACGCGCTCGACGCCGGAGAAGTCCCTGCTCGCGCCCAAGCCGAAGACGGGTGGCCGGAACAACACCGGCCGCATCACCACCCGCCACATCGGCGGCGGTCACAAGCAGGCGTACCGCATCATCGACTTCAAGCGCTACGACAAGGACGGCGTGCCGGCCAAGGTCGCTCACATCGAGTACGACCCCAACCGCACCGCCCGCATCGCGCTGCTGCACTACTTCGACGGCGAGAAGCGCTACATCATCGCCCCCAACGGCCTGGCGCAGGGCACCGTGGTGTCCTCGGGTGAGGGCTCGGACATCAAGCCGGGCAACAACCTCGAGCTGCGTCAGATCCCCGTCGGCACCACCGTGCACGCGGTGGAGCTGCGGCCCGGTGGCGGCGCCAAGCTCGGCCGCTCGGCCGGCGCGGCGATCCAGCTCGTCGCCCGCGAGGGCAAGTACGCCACCCTGCGCATGCCCTCGGGCGAAATGCGCATGGTCGACGTGCGGTGCCGCGCGACGATCGGCACCGTCGGCAACGCCGAGCAGTCGAACATCAACTGGGGCAAGGCCGGCCGCAACCGGTGGAAGGGCATCCGCCCGACCGTCCGCGGTGTCGTGATGAACCCCGTCGACCACCCGCACGGTGGTGGCGAGGGCCGCACGTCGGGTGGTCGTCACCCCGTGTCGCCGTGGGGCAAGCCCGAGGGCCGCACCCGCGACAAGAACAAGGCGAGCAACCGCCTGATCGTCCGCCGTCGCAAGACCGGCAAGAAGCGCTGATAGGGAGCCTGAGGAACAATGCCACGCAGCCTGAAGAAGGGCCCCTTCGTCGACGACCACCTGCAGAAGAAGGTGGACGTTCAGAACGAGAAGGGCACCAAGAACGTCATCAAGACCTGGTCGCGCCGCTCGATGATCGTCCCCGACATGCTCGGGCACACGATCGCGGTGCACGACGGCCGCAAGCACGTCCCGGTGTTCGTCACCGAGGCGATGATCGGACACAAGCTGGGCGAGTTCGCTCCCACGCGCACCTTCAAGGGGCACGTGAAGGAAGACAAGAAGGCCCGTCGCCGCTGAGGCGCGAGATAAGGAATTGATTCAACTATGAGCAACGAGAACGGCAACAGCCGTCGTCGCGAGACCCTGCTCGGGGATCGTCCTGGCTCGTACGCCATCGCGCGGCACGTCCGGATGAGCCCGACCAAGGTCCGTCGCGTCGTCGACCTTGTGCGCGGAATGGGCGTCGCTGACGCCCTGGTCGCGCTGAAGTTCGCGCCGCAGGCCGCTTCGGAGCCGGTGTACAAGGTTGTGGCTTCGGCCGTGGCCAACGCCGAGAACACCGAGGCCCTCCGGTCCGACGACCTCTACATCTCCAAGGCGTTCGTCGACGAGGGTGTCACCCTCCGGCGGATCCGCCCTCGCGCCAAGGGATCGGCCAGCCGCATCCTCAAGCGCGGTGCCCACATCACCGTGGTCGTCGAACCCCGCGAGACGAAGGGAGCCTGACATGGGCCAGAAGATCAACCCGAACGGCTTCCGTCTCGGCATCACCACCGACCACAAGACCCGTTGGTACAGCGACAAGCAGTACTCGGAGCTCGTCGGTGAGGACGTCAAGATTCGTGAGTACCTCACCAAGACCCTCGAGCGCGCCGGCATCTCGTCGATCGAGATCGAGCGTCGCTCCGAGCGCGTGACCATCTTCCTGCACGCGGCGCGTCCGGGCATCGTCATCGGCCGCAACGGCGCCGAGGCGGAGCGCGTCCGCTCCGAGCTGGAGAAGCTCACCGGCAAGCAGGTCCAGCTGAACATCCTCGAGGTCAAGAACCCCGAGACCGATGCGCAGCTCGTGGCCCAGGGCATCGCCGAGCAGCTGGGCGCCCGTGTCGCCTTCCGTCGCGCCATGCGCAAGGCCCAGCAGACCGCCATGCGTGCGGGCGCCAAGGGCATCCGCATCAAGTGCTCCGGTCGTCTCGGTGGCGCCGAGATGTCGCGCTCCGAGGGCTACCGCGACGGCCGCGTGCCGCTGCACACCCTCCGCGCCGACATCGACTACGGCTTCTACGAGGCCCGCACCACGTTCGGCCGCATCGGCGTCAAGGTGTGGATCTACAAGGGTGACGTCGCCGGTACCCGTGCGGAGCGCGCGGCCCAGAAGGCCGCCCGCGCGTCGGCTCCGGGTGCTCGCCAGCGTCCCGGTCGTCGTCCCGCCCGCGGCGAGGGCCGCGGTGACCGTCCCGAGCGCGGCGGCCGCCGTCGCGCCGACGCAGCCCAGGTCGAGGCCCCGGCTGCGCCCGCAACTGAGAACGCAGGAGCCTGAGCATGCTGATTCCTCGTCGAGTGAAGTTCCGTAAGCAGCACCACCCCGGTCGGGATGGCGCGGCCAAGGGCGGCACCAAGCTGGCCTTCGGCGACTACGGCATTCAGGCGCTCGAGTCCTCGTACATGACCAACCGTCAGATCGAGGCCGCTCGTATCGCCATGACCCGTCACATCAAGCGTGGCGGCAAGGTGTGGATCAACATCTACCCCGACCGTCCGCTCACCAAGAAGCCGGCCGAAACCCGCATGGGTTCCGGTAAGGGTTCCCCCGAGTGGTGGATCGCCAACATCAAGCCCGGCCGCGTGCTGTTCGAGCTCTCCGGTGTCCCGGAGGACGTGGCTCGTGAGGCGATGCGTCTGGCCATCCACAAGCTGCCCTTCAAGGCACGCTTCATCAAGCGCGAAGCAGGTGAAAACTGATGAGTAAGACTCTCACCGCACATGACCTGCGTGGTCTGTCGCGTGACCAGCTCAACGCCAAGGTCGTTGAGCTGAAGGAGGAGCTGTTCGGTCTTCGTTTCCAGGCTGCCACCGGCCAGCTGGAGTCGAGCGCCCGGCTGCGCAACGTCCGCAAGGACATCGCGCGGATCTACACCGTGCTGCAGGAGCGTAACCTCGGCATCGTCGACGAGCCGGTTGTTGAGGAGAAGTGACCATGAGCGAAGACACCACCATCCAGCGCAGCGCCCGCAAGGTGCTGCAGGGCGTCGTCGTGTCCGACAAGATGGACAAGACGATCGTCGTCCTCGTGGAGGACCGCGTGAAGCACCCGCTGTACGGCAAGGTCATGACCAAGTCGTCGCGGCTCAAGGCGCATGACGAGAACAACGACGCCGGCATCGGCGACCGCGTTCGTGTCATGGAGACCCGCCCGCTGTCGGCGCAGAAGCGCTGGCGCCTCATCGAGATCGTCGAGCGCGCCAAGTAATCTGCGCGACCGCCGACACCTGACTGCGGCCCGTTCCCCCTGGGGAGCGGGCCGCAGTCGTTGTGTGTGGGTATCCCTCAGGCCCCGGTCGACGGCAATCCGGGCGTGGTCTGGGAGATCCGGACCGACGCCGTCGGCCGGGAGCTAGGGGCGGGTGAGACCGCGGTGGGGGTCGGGGTCGGCGCGGGCGACTGGGCAGACTCCGGAGTCGGCGTGGCCTCTCCCGACGGCGTCGGCTCGGGCGTGGGCTCGAGCGTCGGAACCGGCGACGGCGTTGGCTCGTCCGGCGGTGTCGGCTCGGGCGTCGGACTGGGCGACGGCGTGGCCTCAGGGGAGGGCGCGGCCTCGTGGGAGGGCGACGGCTCCGGTGCGTGGACCAGCACAGTCTGGGAAGGGTGGCCGGGCTCGTGGGTCAGGATCACCGGCGGGCGGCTGTCGTGGCTGATGCTGACCACCGCGTCTGCGGTGTAGCAGCCCGGGAGCGTCGTGGCCGCCGCGGCAAGCCCCTCGGCCACGAGCGCGTCGGCGGTCCGGCCCCCGGTGAGATCCAGATCGGCGTAGCGGGCCGCGACCGGCGCACGGGACCAGTCCAGCCCGTCGCACCTCGACTCCGCGGAGCCGCCGCGCGGCGCGAGGGGCCCGAGCAGCCTGCCCTGGGCGACGATCGAGAGCCGGCCCCCGTCGGGCACCTCCAGCCCTGGGACACCGGTGACACGCAGGGAGTCGGACAGCACGGCCCCCACGACGGCGGTTGTGGCACTCAGGTGCGTGCTGACCGACGGAGCCAGCGCCAGGCTCGTCTCCGCGAGTTGCGGCCACTCCGGAGGCGGCGGAGGGGCCACGAACCGGGCCTCCTCCAGGGTCTCGACCCACGTGTAGTAGCCGGGGCCCGGATAGGTGAGCTCGTCATCAGTGGACACCTCGGCGCTGCCGTGGGCGTCATACCGACCGCGGAACGCGGCACGGCCGACGACGGGGGCGTCCTCGGCAGATGCCGCGCTGAGAGCGTCGAGAGTCGCGAATGGCCCGTACAGCGTGCTGTGCCCGCGGAACTCGGCCCCCGGCCGGCCCCCGGTCACCGTGATGATGTCGACAGCCGGCTCGCCGGCGAGCGCCAGGGGATCCCGCGTCCGCGTGGTCACGGTGGGGGAGAAGCGCGGCTCGAGGGTGGCGGACACCGTCGCGCTGACCGACACAGGGGCAGGGGCGGCGAGAAGACGTTGGACCGTGGCGGGCGTGGGGACGAACACCCTCGGGCGCGCGCCCGGCAACCCGGCCGCGGTCACGGTGAGGGTCCCGGACGCCGGCGACGCGCCGGGTGCCGCCAGCGTGACCTGGACGCGCAGCGTCCCGTCGGCCTCCGTCGTGCTCCTCCGGCCCCGCACGGACATCGATCCGTCCGCCTGGACGTCTACGGTGACCTCGGGGACCCCGTGTCCCGCCGCGGATCGCACGGTCACCTCGACCTCGCCCGACGGATCCTCGAGAGTGGGCCGACGCAGCCAGGCGAGGTCGATCCGGTAGGGACCGGCGAATCGCCGGGCGTCCGCGTCGAGGGTGGCGAATGCCTGTCGCGCCGCCGGGTGCGCCGCCACGACCGCGGCCCACCGGGCCGCCTCGCGCCGTCGTTGCGGCTCGTCACCGACGGTGCGCAGGCGCACGAAGTGTTCGACGGCAACGCCGGTGTCCGCCCCGGGGGACTCGCCCGTCACGGTCAACGCCCATGCCAGTTCGGCCATGCCCCGTTCGGGAACGGGAGCGCCGCCGCGTCCATGGGGGAGTGCGGACTGGCGAGCCAAGCCCGACTGCCGGATAAGGGGCGCGCCTGAGGGGGCCTCGCGCCACGCGGTGGCCTGCCGGGGCGGTGCCGACATCAGGTCCGCGCAGTACGCCGTTCGTCCGCCCACGTGGTACGCGCCGTACCAGTCCCGGCCGGTGCCGGGCATCACGACGAGGTGGCCGGCCTGCTCCAGCGGCCCGTCCTGCGGGCGCGCCCTGGCCGGTACGGCCCCGGCGAGGACGACGATGAGCCCGGCGAGCGCCAGGGTGAGGGCGAGGAGACGACGCATGATCCAGCTTTCTCGGGTCGACGGTGGGTCTCCTCCACACTGGGCACTCGAGGCCCGCATTCACCGTCGGGATCGGGAGCTGTGGACAACCGCTCCCCGCTGGATGGCGCGCCCGCGCTCAGGAGTCCTTGGGCCAGCTGTCCGGCGTGGGCTGGTCGGTGTCCTCCTCGGCGCGCGAGTGGTCGGTCCAGGAGTCCTGGGGCCGGTAGCCGAGCTCCAGCATGGTGTTGGTGAGATCCCACCGCCGGTTCGGGTTGTCGGAGACGGCGTAGTAGAGCCCGAAGCGTGCCTCCGCCTCGATGGCACAGCGCACGACCTGGACGGTGTCGTCCTCGCTCAACCACATGGCGCGCAGCAGGTCCAGGTCCGTGTCGTGCGTGTCCTTGGTGCTCCACCCGATGCGCAGGGCGATGAAGTCGATCCCGTGCTCGTCGTGGTAGAAGCGCCCCAGGGCCTCGCCGAACACCTTCGACACGCCGTACAGGGAGTCCGGCCGCGGCAGCATGTGCGGGTAGACCGGCCACTGCTCGTCCCGGTCGTACTGCCCATCGCGTGGTTGGAGGACGCGAAGACGAAGCGACGTACCCCGGCCTCGCGGGCGGCCTCCAGCGCGTTGCGCATGCCGATGATGTTGGCGCTCAGGACGTCGTCCCAGCTCGACTCCGGCGACGCGGAGCCGGCCATGTGGACCACCGTGTCGACGCCCTGCATGAGCGCGAGCGTGTCGGCGTAATCGGTGAGGTCCGCGATGCGGATGCCGGAGGGGTCGTCCTCGTCAGGATGGCGGCCTTGGAGCACGAGGTCGTAGTCGTCGTGGAGCCGACGGGCGAGCAGCGCGCCGATGCCGCCGGTGGCCCCGGTGATGAGGATCTTTCGCCTAGTCATTGTCCCATCCTGCCAGCGGCGCCGCGCCACGATGCGGGGATCGTGGCATCGCTGCGGTAGACTGCCCAGCAGTGCTCGGCCTGTTCTGCACCGAGTCCCTCGATTTTTCATCGCCCCGATGCCATCGCGCTGCGGAGTCGGACACACCCTCCGCGCCGGGCAGAACCGCTGCATCACCCCCACCTGGGAGTTCTTTCTTCGTGACCACCACATCTTTCGGCACGCTCGGCGTGCCCGCCGACCTGTGCGCCGTTCTGGCCCAGCGCGACATCACCATCCCGACACCCATCCAGGCCGCGACGCTGCCGGACTCGCTGGCGGGCCGTGACGTGCTCGGCCGCGGGCGCACCGGCTCGGGCAAGACCTACGCGTTCCTGCTACCGCTGGTGGCCCGCCTGGCCTCCGCCGGCACGCGTCGCACCCCGAAGCGCCCCCGCGCGCTGATCCTCGCGCCGACCCGCGAGCTCGCCCTGCAGATCGACGAGGCCCTGGCTCCGCTGGCAGCTTCCGCCGGCCTGACGTCGCGCACCGTCTTCGGCGGCGTCAACCAGAAGCAGCAGGTCACCGCCCTCGCGCGCGGCGTCGACGTCGTCGTGGCCTGCCCCGGCCGCCTCGAGGATCTCATCGCCCAGGGCGCAGTGTCCATGGCCGGGGTCGAGGTCACCATCCTGGACGAGGCCGACCACATGGCCGACCTCGGCTTCCTCCCCTCGGTGCGGCGCCTCCTGTCGCAGACCCCGAAGCAGGGCCAGCGCATGCTCTTCTCGGCGACGCTCGACAAGGCGGTCGGCGTCCTCGTCGACCAGTTCATGCACGACCCGGTTGTGCACGAGGCCGACTCGCCCGAGGCGGTCGTCAGCACCATGCACCACCACGTCCTGCACGTCGCCGACGATCGGCACCTCGACGTCCTGATCGACCTCGCCGCCGCGCCGGGTCGCAGCGTCGTGTTCACCCGCACGAAGCACCGGGCCAAGAAGATCGCGCGTCAGCTCAACGCCGCCGGGATCCCGGCCGTCGAGCTGCAGGGCAACATGAGCCAGAACGCGCGGGAGCGCTCGATGGCCGCGTTCCACGCAGGCACCGCCCAGACGCTCGTCGCGACCGACGTCGCCGCCCGCGGCATCCACGTCGACGACGTGGGCCTGGTCATCCACGCCGACCCGCCGGTCGAGCACAAGGCGTACACCCACCGCTCCGGCCGCACGGCCCGCGCCGGCGCCGAGGGCACCGTCGTCACGCTCATGCTCGACGCCCAGCGCAACGACGTCCGCGACCTCACCCGCAAGGCCGGCGTCAGGCCCACCGTCACCCGCGTCGACGAGCGACACCCGGTCCTGCGCGAGATCGCCCCGGGCGAGCGGTCCTTCCCCGGCGGGATCGTCAAGGAGGAGCCGCAGCAGCCCCAGGGCGGCGGCGGTCGTCGGCGCGGGGCCGGCGGCGGTGGCCGCGACCGGTCCGCCGAGCGCGCCCAGCCCTCCCGCGGCAACGCCGCGCGCCCCGCGGCGGACGGCCGTCCCGGGCGCCCCCAGCGGCCGGCCGGAGCCCGCTCCGGAGCACGGGCCGGGGCCGGTCAGGCCTCCAGCGGTGGGGCCGCCGCGTTCTCCGCGGCCACCGGTCGAGGCCGCCGTCGGGGCTGATTTCGTCCCACACGGGCGACGGGCTAGACTTTGGAAGGTTGCCCTGGGTCTGTGCCCTTTCGAGGGGACCTTTCCCGGGTCCGTGTGGCTCCCTCTCTCTCGAGCTGGGAGTTGCCTCCTGGCAAAATCCAGGGGGTTCGTTTCTAGTTTCACAAGGCCTGTCGTGTGCGGGAACCGGTGGGACAAGGAGAAGTAATGATCCAGCAGGAGTCGCGACTGAAGGTCGCCGACAACACTGGTGCGAAGGAAATCCTCTGCATCCGTGTGCTCGGTGGCTCCAAGCGCCGCTACGCCTACCTCGGCGACACCATCGTCGCCACCGTCAAGGACGCGATCCCTGGCGGCAACGTCAAGAAGGGCGACGTGGTCAAGGCCGTCGTCGTCCGCACCGTCAAGGAGCGTCGCCGCGCCGACGGCTCCTACATCAAGTTCGACGAGAATGCCGCCGTCATCCTGAAGAACGACGGGGAGCCCCGCGGCACCCGCATCTTCGGCCCGGTGGCCCGCGAGCTGCGTGAGAAGAAGTTCATGCGCATCGTCTCGCTCGCACCGGAGGTGATCTGAAATGGCATCGCTCCACGTCAAGAAGGGTGACCGCGTCAAGGTCATCTCGGGCAAGGACAAGGGCACCGTCGCTGAGGTGATCGCCGTCGACCCCGCGAACAACCGCGTGACCGTGCAGGGCGTCAACCTCGTCAAGCGGCACCGCCGCGAGTCGCAGACCGCCAACGGCCGTCGCGTCGAGGGCGGCGTCATCACCGTCGAGGCCCCGATCCACGCCTCGAACGTGCAGCTCGTGGTCAAGGTCGACGGCAAGGACGTCCTGACCCGCGTCGGCCACAAGCGCGTCGAGGTCACCAAGCGTCGTCCCGACGGCTCCGAGTACAAGGCCGAGCGCTCCGTGCGTATCGCCCGCAAGACCGGTGAGGAGATCTGATGACCGCCACCGCCACTACCGCCACGATGCCCCGGCTCAAGGCGAAGTACCGCGAGACCATCGTCCCGGCGCTCCAGGAGGAGTTCCAGTACGACAACGTCATGCAGATCCCCGGTCTGGTCAAGATCGTGGTCAACATGGGCGTCGGCGACGCCGCGCGCGACTCGAAGATCATCGAGGGCGCCGTCAAGGACCTCACCGCCATCACCGGCCAGAAGCCGTCGGTGACCAAGGCCCGCAAGTCCATCGCGCAGTTCAAGCTGCGTGAGGGTCAGCCGATCGGCTGCCACGTCACCCTCCGCGGTGACCGCATGTGGGAGTTCGCGGACCGGCTGCTGACGCTGGCGCTGCCCCGTATCCGTGACTTCCGTGGCCTCAACGGCCGCCAGTTCGACGGCCAGGGCAACTACACCTTCGGTCTCAACGAGCAGGTCATGTTCCTCGAGATCGACCAGGACAAGATCGACCGTGTCCGTGGCATGGACATCACCTTCGTGACGTCCGCCACCAACGATGAGGAAGGCCGCGCGCTGCTCAAGCACCTGGGCTTCCCGTTCAAGGCGGTCGACGACCCGAAGAAGCAGAAGTCGAAGCGCGGTCCCGCGTTCTACGGCAAGAAGAAGAAGTGAGCTGACCCATGGCGAAGACAGCACTCAAGGTCAAGCAGGCCCGCAAGCCGAAGTTCGGTGTGCGTGCCTACACCCGCTGCCAGAAGTGCGGCCGACCGCATTCGGTCTACCGCAAGTTCGGACTCTGCCGTATCTGCCTGCGCGAGATGGCCCATGCCGGCGAACTGCCCGGCGTGACCAAGTCGTCCTGGTGACCGGCTCCAGCACACCCACGAATTTCCAGTTGCGCGAGGTCCTGGATTCCAGGAAACCGGCGCGAGAAAGAGGCAACAAGTCATGACGATGACTGATCCGATCGCAGACATGCTGACGCGTCTGCGTAACGCCAACCAGGCGTACCAGGAGTCGACGACCATGCCGTCGTCGAAGATCAAGGTGGGAATCGCCGAGATCCTCAAGGCCAACGGTTACATCGCCAACTACGAGCAGACCGAGGTCGAGGGGCAGGTGGGCAAGGTCCTCAAGGTCACCCTCAAGTACGGCGACTCGCGTGAGCGGTCCATCGCCGGCCTGCGTCGAGTGAGCAAGCCCGGTCTGCGCGTCTACGCGAAGGCCACCGAACTGCCGAAGGTGCTGGGCGGTCTGGGTATCGCCATCATCTCGACGTCGCACGGCCTGTTGACCGACCGTGAAGCCAAGGCCAAGTCCGTGGGCGGCGAAGTACTCGCCTACGTCTGGTGACCGGGCGATAGGTAAGGAGAAACAGAAATGTCGCGTATTGGCAGGCTCCCCATCGCCATCCCGTCCGGTGTCGACGTGGCCCTCGATGGCCGCAAGGTCGATGTCAAGGGCCCCAAGGGCTCACTGACGCTCACCGTGGCCGAACCCATCTCGATCGAGAAGAACGAGGCAGGCCAGCTCGAGGTCAGCCGCCCGAACGACGAGCGCGAGAGTCGCTCGCTGCACGGGCTCACCCGCACGCTGGTCAACAACATGATCGTCGGGGTGACCGAGGGCTACGTCAAGAAGCTCGAGATCGTCGGCGTCGGTTACCGCGTGATCGCCAAGGGCCCGCAGCAGCTCGAGTTCGCGCTCGGCTTCTCGCACCCGGTGGTCATCGACGCCCCCGAGGGCATCACGTTCACCGTCGAGACCCCCACGCGCTTCAGCGTGCAGGGCATCGACAAGCAGCTCGTCGGTGAGACTGCGGCGAACATCCGCAAGCTCCGCAAGCCTGAGCCCTACAAGGGCAAGGGCGTCCGCTACGCGGGCGAGCACGTCCGCCGCAAGGCTGGAAAGGCTGGTAAGTAAGACATGGCCATCTCGCTCAGCAACTCCAAGACGCTGGCCCCCAAGGCGGCGTCCCGCGCCCGTCGGCAGCTGCGTGCCCGCAAGAAGATCAACGGGACGGCCGAGCGCCCCCGCCTGGTCGTCACGCGGTCCACGCGGCACCTCTTCGTGCAGGTGATCGACGACGTCCAGGGTCGTACCCTGGCGTCCGCCTCCACGATGGAAGCCGACCTGCGCGCTCTCGAGGCGGACAAGTCGGACAAGGCGCGCAAGGTCGGCGCCCTGATCGCCGAGCGCGCCAAGGCCGCCGGTGTCGAGCAGGTCGTCTTCGACCGTGCGGGCAACAAGTACCACGGGCGGATCGCGGCCCTGGCCGATGCCGCCCGCGAGGCCGGGCTCGGCTTCTAACACGACGAAAGGAAAGGTTTTTCACGATGAGTGAGACCCAGCAGCGCCGCGGTGGCGGCGCGACCGGTGAGCGTCGTGGCCGTGATGATCGTCGTGGCCAGGCTCCCAAGGAAGAAAGCAAGTACCTCGAGCGCGTGGTGACGATCAACCGAGTCGCCAAAGTGGTCCAGGGCGGTCGTCGCTTCAGCTTCACCGCGCTGGTCGTCGTCGGCGACGGCGAGGGCATGGTCGGCGTGGGCTACGGCAAGGCGAAGGAGGTGCCGGCCGCCATCGCCAAGGGTGTGGAGGAGGCCAAGAAGCACTTCTTCCGCGTGCCGCTGATCCAGCGGACCATCCCGCACCCCGTGCAGGGCGAGAAGGCCGCCGGCGTGGTCATGCTGCGCCCGGCGTCCCCGGGTACCGGTGTCATCGCCGGTGGTTCGGCCCGCGCGGTGCTCGAGTGCGCCGGCGTGCACGACGTGCTCGCCAAGTCGCTCGGCTCGTCCAACGCCATCAACGTGGTGCACGCCACCGTCGATGCGCTCAAGCAGCTCGAGATGCCGGAGTCCGTCGCCAAGCGTCGCGGCCTCCCGGTTGAGGACGTCGCCCCGGCGGCGCTCCTGCGAGCCGCGAAGGAAGAGGTGACGCACTGATGTCGAATCTGAAGATCACCCAGGCAAAGTCTGGGGTGGGTGGCAAGCAGAACCAGCGGGACACGCTGCGGACGCTCGGCCTCGGCAAGATCCGCTCCTCGGTCGTCCGTGAGGACACCCCCGAGGTCCGCGGCATGATCCGCGCCGTCGCCCACCTCGTTACCGTGGAAGAGGTGAAGTGAGATGTCGCTGAAGCTGCATCACCTGCGTCCCGCTCCGGGCGCGAAGACGGAGAAGACCCGCGTCGGTCGCGGTGAGGGCTCCAAGGGCAAGACCGCGGGTCGCGGTACGAAGGGCACCGGTGCGCGTAAGAACGTGCCGCAGAACTTCGAGGGCGGCCAGATGCCGATCCACATGCGCCTGCCGAAGCTGAAGGGGTTCAAGAACCCGTTCCGCGTCGAGTTCCAGGTCGTCAACGTGGGCCGCATCGCCGAGCTGTTCCCGCAGGGCGGGACGGTCGGCGTGGCTGAGCTCGTCGAGGCTGGGGCCGTGCGCTCCGGCCAGCTGGTCAAGGTGCTCGGCAACGGCGACGTCGACGTCAAGCTCGACGTGGCCGCTCACTCGTTCTCCGGCTCCGCCAAGGCGAAGCTCGAGGCCGCGGGCGGTTCCGCCAAGCAGCTCTGACGAGCCGCACACGCACTACTCACCGAGGGGGTGGGTCCGGATCATCCGGGCCCACCCCCTCGGCGTCGTTACGGCCACGCGAGCTGTACGCGCGGCTGTTTGGGCGCCGGTGCGCGCGCTTGGTAGGCTGCCCTGGTTGCCGTGTGCCCTGTGGGGCGCCCGTCGGCTGTGTTCCTCTCGAGATCGAAAGTAGGTCGGATGCTCTCCGCCTTGGCTAACGCGCTGAAGACCCCGGATCTTCGCCGGAAGATCCTCTTCACGCTGGGCATCATCGTCGTGTTCCGTCTGGGATCGACGGTCCCCTCGCCGAACGTGAACATCTCGCGCATCGACCAGTGTCTGGCGTTGGCGCAGCAGGGCGACGCCGCCGGCCTGTACTCGATGATCAACCTGTTCTCGGGCGGTGCGCTGCTGCAGCTGACGATCTTCGCGCTGGGCATCATGCCCTACATCACGGCGTCGATCATCCTGCAGCTGCTGACGGTCGTGATCCCACGCCTGGAGGCCCTCAAGAAGGAGGGCGGCACCGGGCAGCAGAAGATCACCGAGTACACCCGCTACCTGACGCTGGTCCTCGCTGTCCTCAACGCCACCGCGTTCGTGACCCTGGCCCGCACCGGGCAGCTGTTCCAGGGCTGCGACGGCATCCTCTACTCCGATGAGCTGCTGCCGCTCATCACCATGGTGCTCGTCATGACGGCCGGCACCGGCATCATCATGTGGATGGGCGAGCTCATCACCGAGCGCGGCATCGGCAACGGCATGTCGATCCTCATCTTCACCCAGATCGCCGCCAGCTTCCCCTCGGGCCTGTGGTCCATCAAGCAGAGCCACCAGGGCGTGACGGGCTGGGTCCTGTTCTTCCTGGTCATCGGCATCGGCCTGCTGGTCATGCTCGGCATCATCTGGGTCGAGCAGGGGCAGCGCCGCATCCCGGTCCAGTACGCCAAGCGCATGGTCGGGCGCCGCCTCGTCGGCGGTTCCACGACCTACATCCCGCTCAAGGTCAACCAGTCCGGCGTCATCCCCGTCATCTTCGCCTCGTCGATTCTCTACCTGCCGGTGCTGTACTCGACGTTCCGGCCGGACGGTGCGGTGTCGCTGTGGATCCAGCAGAACTTCACCGGGCAGGGCTCCTACTCGTGGGTCTACAACCTCACGCAGTTCGTCCTGATCATCGCCTTCTGCTACTTCTACGTCTCGATCACCTTCAACCCCGAAGAGGTCTCGGACAACATGAAGAAGTACGGCGGCTTCATCCCGGGCATCCGCGCCGGTAAGCCGACCGAGCGGTACCTGGCGTATGTGCTGTCGCGGCTGACGGCGCCGGGCTCGCTGTACCTGGCGACCATCGCGCTGATCCCGACGATCGCCTTCATGGCGGTCGGTGCTCAGCAGAACTTCCCCTTCGGCGGTACCTCGATCCTGATCATCGTGGGCGTCGCGCTGGACACGGTCAAGAAGATCGAGAGCCAGCTGCAGCAGCGCAACTATGAAGGATTCCTGCGATGAGGCTGCTGATCATGGGGGCGCCGGGCGCGGGCAAGGGCACGCAGGCGATTGCGCTGGCCGAGCGGTACGGCGTTCCTGCGATCTCGACCGGCGACATCTTCCGCTACCACATCAAGAACCAGACACCCCTCGGCGTCAAGGTCAAGGCGATCATTGACGCCGGGGAATACGTCCCCGACGACGTGACCGAGGAGATCGTGGCGTCCCGCCTGGCGGAGCCGGACTGCGAGCCGGGCTTCCTGCTCGACGGGTTCCCGCGCACGATGCACCAGGTGCACTTCCTCGACCGCTACCTGGCCGAGCGCGGCCAGCAGCTCGACGCCGTGGTCTCGCTGCACGTCGAGCCGGAGGCCCTCGTCGAGCGGCTGCTCGCGCGTGCCGCGAAGGAGGGCCGAACCGACGACAACTCGGACACCATCCGCCGCCGCATGGAGGTCTACGCCGGCCAGACGGCGCCGCTGCTCTTCCACTACGAGAACAAGGGCCTCCTGGTGGACGTGGAGGGTACCGGCTCCGTGGACGAGGTCCGCGAGCGCATGTTCCAGCTCGTGGACGCGCACACCGCGTGACGATCGAGGTCAAGACCGCGGAGCAGTTGCTCCTCATGCGCCGGGCCGGCCTGGTGGTGGCGGAGGGCCTAGAGGCGATGTGCGGGGCGGCGGCGGTCGGCGTGACCACCGGCGAGCTCGACGCCGTCGGCCGCGAGGTCCTCGCCCGCAATGGGGCCATCTCCTCGTTCCTCAACTACGGCGAGGACTGGGGCAACGGCTTCCCCGGCGTGGCGTGCATCTCCGTCAACGAGGAGCTCGTCCACGGCGTCCCGGGGGAGCGGGTCCTCCGTGACGGTGACGTGGTGTCCATCGACTTCGGCGCCATCGTCGAGGGCTGGCACGGCGACGCCGCCCGGACGATCATCGTGGGTACGCCCGACGAGGCGGACCTCGCGCTCATCGACGCCACGCGCGACGCCATGTGGGCGGGCGCCTTGGCGATGCGGCCGGAGGGCCGGGTCGGCGACGTGTCGCGGGCCATCGAGGAGCACGTCAAGTCGCTGCCGCGCCGCTACGGCACGCTCAAGGAGTACACCGGTCACGGGATCGGCTCCGAGATGCACATGGAGCCCGATGTGCCGAACTGGCACCGGCGCCGCCCCACGCCCCGGCTCACCGTCGGCATGGCGTTGGCCATCGAGCCGATGCTCACCCGGGGCCTGCACCAGACCCTCGAACTCGACGACGGCTGGACCGTGATCAGTCGGGACGGCTCCCGCGGGGCGCACTGGGAGAACACCGTCGCCATCACCGAACGCGGTCTGTGGGTGCTCACGGAGCCTGACGGCGGCGAGGCGTCGCTCGGCGACCGCTTCGGTCCGCTCGCGGACTGAGCGCGCCGGTTGCCGCCGGCCGTATGCTGGGTGCCATGGCGCTTCCTCCGTCCTCGAAGTACCTCCAGCGCGCGGGTGACCCCGTCGACGAGGTCGAGCGCGAGTCCATCACCTCCCGGCTGAACGGCGCCTTCGCCGACGGCCGGATCACCCACGACGAGTACGCGCACGCCATGGATGTCGTCTACGACGCGCGGACCCTCGGCGATCTCGTGCCCGTGGTCGAGCGGCTGCCCGCGGCCGCCACGTCCGTGCCCGCGATCGTCGAGCAGAGCGGTCCCCCCGCCGGAAACGTGACGACGACGCGGGACCTGGTGCCGTTGGCCATCGGCGCGGGCGTGGTCGGGGTCACCCTGACCGCGGTCCTGCTGCTGCTCGTCGTCCTGCTGTTCCTCTGAGCCGGCTCCACCGGCTGACGAGGAGGCGACCAATGATGTGGCAGGCGACCCCGGGCCCCGCCGATGACGCGGCGGTGCCCCGGCACGCCGCGGAGCCGGTCACTGCCGCGCCGCCGTTGGCGATCCGGGTCGGGGCCGCGGCGGTCTCGCTGACGGTGGTGGCCGCCCTGGCCGTCGTCGGCTGGTCGGTGGTCACCGGCAACCCTCGCCAGGCGGCCGAGCCGGCACCGCCGCCCTCCGCGACACCGTCCGCGTCGCCCAGCGTCAGCCCCGCGCCAGGGCCGGACGAGTGGCGGCTCCCGGAGCGGACTTGGGCTCCGCTACCGCCCGCCGATCCGGCCTCCCCGCTGTACGGGGCGCAGAGCACGGCACTCGACGCCCTGAGCCCCGTCGCGCTGGAGGGCTGCCCGACGCCCACCGCACCCGTGGGGGAGGAGCAGTGGCGGCTCGCCGTCGCGGAGCAGTGGACCTGTGTCCACGCGTCGTGGGCCCCCGTGTTCGCCCAGCTGGGCTGGCCGGCGGACCAACCGGCGCTCGAGTTCTTCGCGGGGGAGGGCACCGACAGCGATTGCGGCTACCTCGAGGCGCCGGCGTTCTACTGCGCCTCCGGGTCCGGCCACGTCTACTTCGGCGACGGGCACTACGCGATGGCCACCGCCTGGGTGCTGTCGGTCAACGAGATGGTCAACCACGAGTACGGGCACCACCTGCAGCATCTGTCCGGCGTGACGGCGGCGAAGCTGCAGTCGCCACACAGCGCAGAACTGGAGCGGCGGGCCGAGCTGCAGGCGACCTGCTGGGCGGCCACCATGACCATGCACAACACCGCGCTGGCGTTCGACGACGCCGCGCTGGCCTCCTGGATGGCGCGCCTGGACACCATGCTCGTCGACGGCGTGCACGGGTCCCGGGAGTCGATCCGCTATTGGGGCACTCGCGGCCTCTATGCGGAGACGCTGGGTGACTGCAACACGTGGGTGGTGGCGGCCGACGCGGTCGACTGAGTCAGTGGCGGGCCCCCGCGTCGGACGCGAGCGCGAACGTGCCCCGGGCCCGACGCACTCCCTGCACCGGGTGATCGGGCAGGAGTTCGGCCAGGAAGCCGTAGTCGCGCAGGAGGTACGCGGCCTTGAGGTCGCCGCCCGTGGCCCGGGCCGAGGTGAGGCGCCACCAGTCGGTGATGTCGCCCCAGCCGGGCGCGGCGAGCGACCCGCCGAACTGACGCACCGCCAGTGACGAGCTCAGGCTGGCGAACCGCAGACGGTGTTCCAGGGGCCATCCGGCCAGGGTTCCCAGGATGATCGAGGCGGCGAAGACGTCTCCGGCGCCGGTGGGATCGATGGCGTCGACGGCGACCGCCGGGCAGTACGCCTCCTCGCCCGTTGCCTGGTCGATGGCGAACGACCCGTGGACCCCGTCGGTGACGACGGCCAGCGGGACTCGCTCGGCGAGGCGCCGAACCGCGTCGGTGGGCCGGTCAGTGCGCGTGTAGTGCATCGCCTCGACGGCGTTGGGGGTGAAGGCGTGGCAGTCGTCGAGCAGTCGCAGCACCGCCTGGTCCCACACCCCCGTGTCGTCGAAGCCCACGTCGGCGAAGACGAGCGACCCGCGCTCCTTGAGGGTGTGCCACCAGGACCCGCCCTCCTTGAGGTCGACGGCCACCGCGCGGGCGGCGGGCGCGGCCACGAGCGCAGGTTCCAGGGACTCGGGGAGCGGATGCATGTGCGTGACCATGCTGCGGTCGTCGGCGTAGGCCATCGACACCGTCAGCGCGGAGTGGAAGTTGGGGAACCGCCGCGAGGCGCTGAGATCGATCCGCTCCTGCCCGCTCAGGGTGTCCCACATCCAGTCGGCGTACGTGTCGTCCCCGAACCCCGCCACCAGGCCGGTGCGCAGCCCGAGCCGGGCGGTGGCGGTCGCCAGGTTGGCGATCCCGCCCGGGCAGGACCCCATGCCGGCGCTGTACAGCTCCTCGCCGGGCAGCGGGAGGCGGGGGAGGCCGGTGAAGATCAGGTCGAAGAAGATGGTGCCCGTGGTGAGGACGTCCAGCGGCGGATCCCCGGCCGAGCGCTGAGCCTCGAGCGGGTCCCACGGGGAGCACTCGGCGCAGACGGGGACCTCGTCGTGCGTGTGGTCGTGGTCAGTCATTCCTTGGCCGCCCCTTCCAGCATGCCGGTGATGAAGTAGCGCTGGAGCAGCAGGAAGACGACGATGATGGGCGCGGCGATGATGACGCCCGCGGCCGCGATCAGCGCGTTGTCGGCGGTGTACTGCCCCTTGAAGATGGCCAGCCCGAGCGGGGCGGTGCGCCACTGGGCGCCGGGGCTCATGATCAGCGGGATGAGGAACTCGTTCCACGTCCACATGAACATCAGCACGGCCACGGTCGCGATCGACGGCAGCGACGGCGGGACGACCACGCGCCACAGCGTCCGCATCCCGCCGGCGCCGTCGATGGCAGCCGCCTCGACGAGGTTGGGGGGCAGTGCCCGGAACTGGGCGCGCATCCAGAACGTCCCGAAGGCCACGGACTGGGCGATCTGCGGAAACGCCACCGCCCAGATGGTGTCGGTCAGGCCCAGCGTCCGCAGGTCGAAGAACAGCGGGATGACGATGGCCTCGGCGGGCACCATGAGCCCGAGCAGGAACAGGTAGAACAGGACGGTCGACCCCGGGAAGCGCATGGTCCCGAACGCGTAGCCCGCCAGGATCGACAGCGTCAGCGCCACGGTGACGACCAGGGCTGCGACGAGGAGCGACCGGGTGAGGGCCGCCCCGAAATCGCCGATCCGCCACGCGTCGGCGATGTTGGTCCAGTGGGGCCCCGGCTCCGTCACGCCGTTCTGGGGACCCAGGGCGGTGAGCGCGATCGTCAGGATGGGGAACAGCGCGTAGGCCGCGAACAGCACCAGGATGACGTAGTTGAGGACCTTCTCGCCCGTGCCGACCCTCATCGCCCGACCACCCGCTCCTCGCCGATGCGCGAGATGACGACGTTGATGCCGAACACGAGCATCGTCAGGACGATCGCGACGGCCGACGCCGAGCCGACCTCCTTGAGGTTGAACGCCCGGTTGTAGACCTCATACGAGGGCACCGTCGTGGCGGTTCCCGGGCCGCCCGACGTCGTGACATAGACGAGGTCGAACGTCTTCAGCGCCGCGATGATCGTGAGCACCAGGGCTGTGGTGATTTCGGCCTTGACGCTCGGCAGGCTGATGGCGAAGAACTCGCGCACCGGCCCGGCGCCGTCGAGCCGCGCCGCCTCGTAGAGGTCGTTGGGGATCCTGCCCATCCCGGCGAGGAGGAGCAGCATGACGAGGCCGGTCGACAGCCAGAAGCCGATCATGCCGACGGCGGGCAGGGCGAGGTTCGGATCCCCCAGCCAGCCGCGGGCCAGTTCACCGAGCCCGAGTGCTCGCAGCACGTCGTTGAGCAGGCCCGTCGGGGAGTAGATCTGGTGCCACGCGACGGCGACGACCACCAGGGCGATCACCTGCGGCATGAAGATCACGACGCGGAAGAAGCCGAGGCCACGGACGCGACCACGGCGCAGGATGGCCGCCAGCACCAGCCCGACGACGAGCGGCAGGATCGAATAGAAGACGATCAGCGTCAGCGCGTGGCCGACGGCGTCGCGGAAGCGCCGGTCTCCGAGCAGATCGACGTAGTTGCCGAGCCCGACGAACTCGGAGGGTCCGAAGCCGGGCCAGTCATAGAGCGAGAACTGACCGGCCCGGATCAGGGGATACAACAGGAAGAGTCCGTAGACCAGGAACGCGGGCAGGACGTAGAGGTACGGCGTCATCCGGCGGTGGATGACGGCCGACGGCCTGACCCGCCTCCTGGCGTCAGCCACCGACGAACGCCTGGTAGTCGGCCTCGAAGTCCGCGAGGACGTCCTGGGCGGACTTCTGGCCGCCCAGCACCTCCTGCAGGCCGGTGCCGGCGGTGTCGCTGAACGTCGGTGTCGCGTAGTCGAGGTAGGGCAACAGCGTGCCCTCCTGCGAGACGGTGTCGAACGCCTCGTAGATGTCCTTCTGCACCCCGGACTCGGGCGCGAGTTCCGCGGTCCGCAGCACGGGCATGCCGCCGTTGTCGGCGATGATCTGCATCGCCTCCTCGCTGGTGATGAAGTCGATGTAGGCCGCAGCGGCCGCGACGTTCTTGGCCTTGGCGGGGATCGAGAAGGGGATGCCGGTGCCACCGGTGGTGGCGAGCTTCCCGTCGACGGCCGGGGGAGGGGGCATGAAGCGCAGGTCCTCGCCCATCACGGCCTCCATGTCGGTGGCCAGCCAGGAGCCGCCCGGCAGGAAGACGCCGGTGCCCTGCGTGAACTCCGTCCACGCCGGGTCGTAGTCGAGTCCGTTGGGGGAGGCGCCGAAGTAGCCCTCGGTGCCCCACGTGGCGAACTGCTCCATGGCGGCCACGTTCGCCTCATCGGTCCAGGTGGCGCCCGCGTTGCCCATTCCGAGCTTCACGATGGTCTCCGGCTCGACGTAGTGCGCCTGCAGCGGCCCGAAGACGTGGAGAGCCGGCCATTTCTCGATGTTGCCGAGCACCATCGGCTGCTCGCCGGCGGCCTTGGCCTCGTCGAGCAGCGCCAGGTAGTCCTCCCACGTCGCGGGCGCTTCGGCGCCGAGCGCGTCGAGCTTCTTCTGGGAGTAGAACAGCCCCACGATCTCGCCCGTCTGCGGCAGTCCGTAGAGGTTGCCCTCGCCGAACGTGGTCGCGTCGCCCGAGTAGCGGACCTTGCTCAGCACCGACGCCGGGAAGCGGTCCTCCCAGCCGTACTGGGCGGCGTAGGGGCTGAGATCCACGAGCTGACCGGCCTTGACGAACTGCCCCATGTCACCGCGGGCGTTGTTGACCTGCACCACGTCCGGGACGTCGTTGCCGCTGAGTGCCAGCGACACCTGAGCCTTGAGGTCGTCGAACGACTGGCTCGTACGGTTGACCGTGATGTTGGGGTACTTCTCCTCGAAGGCGGCGATCAGTGCGACGAGGGCGTCGTTCTGGCTCCCGCGCACCTCCTGGTCCCAGACGACCAGCTCGACGTCGCCGAGCTCGGCCGGGTCGGTGCCCTCGGGCGCCGCGCCGGTGGCGCTGCCGGAGGCGCTGGGGGCCGACTCGCCCGGGGCGCACGCCGAGACGACGGCGGCCCCGGCCAGGCCGGCGCCGAGCAGCAGGCGACGACGGGTGATCGGGTGAAGCTTCATGGTCCCTCCTCGGACATCGATATGCGCGATTCTGCCACGACATGCATGGACTTGATCGGTGTCGAGTACATTTTGTGTCCTAGTAAGGGGGAGCGACATGTTGACCGACGTGCGGCACCAGCAGATGGCGGACCTGGTCCGCCGTCGCGGGGCGCTGTCGGTGCAGGAGGCCGCCCGGCACTTCGGCGTGTCGCAGGCGACCGCGCGGCGCGATCTGGATCAGCTGGCCGAGCGCGGCCAACTCGACCGGGTGCGCGGCGGCGCCCGCGCGCCGCGCCACCACATCAGGCCGGAGGCCGACGCGGCGGCCTTCGCCGTCGTGGCCGAGCAGGAGACCGTCGAGAAGCGGGCCATCGGCCGGCGGGCGGCGTCGCTCGTCCGGGACGGCGACGTGGTGGCCCTCGACATCGGGACCACGGTCTTCGCCATGTGCGAGCATCTCCGCGACCGCGACATCACCGTCGTCACCGCCTCACTGGCCGTCGTCCGTGCGCTCGCGGACGCGCCCCGGATCGACCTGGTCGTCATGGGCGGCGTGCTGCGCCCGAACTACGAGTCGCTGGTCGGCGTCCTCACCGAGTCCTGTCTCCGGCAGGTCCGCGTCGACATCGCCTTCCTCGGCGCCTCGGGTGTGCGCCACGACGGCGCGGTCTTGGACTCCACGCCGAGCGAGGTGCCCGTCAAGCGCGCCATGATCGACATCGCGACGCGCGCCTGGCTGCTCGCGGACCACGCGAAGTTCCCCGGCATCGGGTTCCTGGAGGTCGCCCCGGTGTCCGCCTTCGCCGGCCTGATCACGGACCGGGCCCCCCTGCCCACTGACCTGGCACTGTCCCCGGACTCCGACCTGGAGGTCGTCATCGCATGAAACTCGTCATCCTCGGCGGCGGTGGATTCCGCGTCCCGCTCGTCTACGACGCCGTCGCCACCAACGCGCTCGCCGCGGCCGGGCGGCCCGCCGTCGACATCCGGGAGATCGTGTTGCACGACGCGTCGCTCGAGCGGCTCGACGCCATCGCGCGCGTCATCGCCGAGCGCTCGCGGCAGCTGGACCGCCCGCCGGCCGTGCGCGTCACCACGGATCTGCGCGACGCGCTGCGCGGGGCCCACTTCGTCTTCGCCGCCGTCCGCGTCGGTGGAGCGGAGGGGCGGATCGCGGACGAGCGGGTCGCGCTCGACCTCGGCCTCCTCGGCCAGGAGACCATCGGCCCCGGCGGCCTGGCCTACGCCCTGCGCACCATCCCGGTGATGCGCCAGGTGGCCGAGACGATCGCCGATGTCGCGCCCGAGGCCTGGACCATCAACTTCACCAACCCCGCCGGCATCGTCACCGAGGTGATGCGCGGCGTGCTGGGGGACCGGGTGGTCGGCATCTGCGACACCCCCATCGGGCTCGTCCGTCGCGTGTCGCGCCTACTCGGCGTCTCACTCGAACACGACCGGGACCGTGTGGCCTACGACTACGTCGGCCTCAACCACCTTGGCTGGCTGCGCTCGGTGACGGTCGACGGCGTGGACCGCCTGCCGGAGATCCTCGCCTCGGACGAGTTGCTCGACCACATCGAGGAGGCTCGCCTCATCGGCGAGGACTGGGTGCGGGCCGTCGGCGCCCTCCCCAACGAGTACCTCTACTACTACTGGAAGACCGACGAGGCGATCGCGGCCATCAGCGCGGCGGCCCAGACCCGTGGCCAGTTCCTACACGCCCAACAGGGCCGCTTCTACGACGACGCCGCGTGCTGCGCCTCGCCCCTCGACTCCTGGCGGGCCGCTCTCCACGAGCGCGAGGCCACCTACATGGCGGAGGCCCGCGGCGGGGCTGAGGAGAGGCGCGAGGAGGACGTGGCCGGTGGGGGATACCAGGAGGTGGCGCTACGCCTCATGACCGCCCTGGCCACCGGGGAGCCCGAGCGCATGGTCCTCGATGTCGGCAACGGCGCCTCCGGCGGGCGGATCATCCCTGAACTCCCCGACGACCTGGTGGTCGAGGTCGGCTGCGTCGTCGACGGCGACGGCGTGCACCCGCAGCCGGTCGCGCCCGTCAGCCTGCCGCAGCTGGCTCAGATGACGGCCGTGCGCGCCTCCGAGCGGGCCATCGCCGAGGCGGCGCTCACCGGTAGCCGGGAGCGCGCCTGGGAGGGGTTCTCCATCCATCCCCTGGTGTCGTCGCCGCGTCTGGGCCGGCAGCTGGTGGACGGCTATGCCGCGGCGCACCCGGCCATCGGCCGCCTGCTGCGCTGAGGGTCAGTCGGCCGACAGGGATCCGAGGACCGGGTTCCACTCCTCGATGGAGCGCTCCGCGATGAGGTTGGCGGTCCAGAACGGGTCCAGGTCCAGCAGCTGCTCAAGCTCGTCGGCGGAGCCGGCGCGCATGATGAGCAGGGCGCCCGGCAGCTCACTGTCGACGTAGGGGCCGCTCACCACGAGGGGGCCGCCGAGCAGCGTCGACAGGTAGGCGCGGTGGTGGGGCCGCTCGGCGTCGAGGGCCCGGGCGTCGTCGATGTAGGTGTACTGGACGGCGAAGTAGCTCATCCCCCCAGGCTAATGGGAGGGACACCGAGGGGCACCGCGGCCACGCAGGTTTGGTCACGCCGCGACGGCGGGCGTAGAATAGTTGTTCGATACCATCCGGCGCGCACCAGGCGTGCCGTGTGACGAGAGAGAGTACATGGCGAAGAAAGAAGGAGCCCTCGAACTCGAGGGCACCGTGGTCGAGGCCCTGCCCAACGCGATGTTCCGCGTGGAGTTGGCCAACGGCCACAAGGTGCTGACGACCATCAGCGGCAAGATGCGTCAGCACTACATCCGCATCCTGCCGGCCGACCGTGTGGTCGTCGAGCTGTCCCCGTACGACCTGACCCGCGGCCGCATCGTCTACCGGCACAAGTGAGTCGCGCGGCCGAGCGCCCGACGCCGGCCGGAGAGAGGGCACCCCGCACGCGCGGTGGCGCCCTTTTTTCATGCCCGGCGACGACAGAGGCTGATTTGGGGAAGTGTGGGCGTGTCGCGTAAAGTGGTGCGTCGGTCGTCTATGCCCGGACATGCGTGCGTGCCCAGGCCGGCGGCCAAGTCATCCACCACAAGATTGGGGCGCTCGTGCGCTCCCAGTCGCCGATTGAAAAGGTTGCTCGAATGAAGGTTCAGCCGAGCGTCAAGAAGATCTGCGACAAGTGCAAGGTCATCCGCCGGCACGGTCGTGTGATGGTGATCTGCGAGAACCCGCGCCACAAGCAGCGTCAGGGCTGACCGGGGGCTCACGCCCCAGGCACGCAGACCACCGCGGGACGGGTCGATCGCCCACTCCGCCGACAACTGAAAGCAACGTGATCGCAAGGATCTCCTCCGCGGAGATTCCCACCCTTGGACGAAGGCCAAGGCCCCGTCGGTGCCAGCAGGCACCACAGGCGGCGGGGACGCGTCACGCCACACACCTTCGCGGTCCGCGACCGGGCTCCAGAGTGAGTCAGGACCGACATTTCTAGAAAGGTAACCGCCTGATGGCACGCCTCGTTGGTGTCGACCTGCCGCGCGACAAGCGCTTGGAGGTCGCCCTCACCTACATCTTCGGCGTCGGGAAGACCCGCGCCGCCGAGACCCTCGCTGCTACCGGGATCAGTGGAGACGTCCGAGTCCACCAGCTCACCGAGGACCAGCTCGTCGCCCTGCGCGACCACATCGAAGGCAACTACGAGATCGAGGGTGACCTCCGTCGCACCGTTGCCGCCGACATCCGCCGCAAGATCGAGATCGGCAACTACCAGGGCCGTCGCCACCGCAGTGGTCTGCCGGTTCGTGGTCAGCGCACGCGCACCAATGCGCGCACCCGCAAGGGCAAGAAGAAGGCCGTCGCTGGCAAGAAGAAGGCGCGCTGATCCGCGCCCCTCGTTGAGGACTTAAGGAGACTTCATGGCTACTGCAAGCCGTAAGGCGGCCGCCAAGACCAAGGTGCGCCGCAAGGAGAAGAAGAATGTGCTCGCCGGTCAGGCGCATATCAAGAGCACGTTCAACAACACCATCATCTCGATCACCGATCCGACCGGCGCCGTCATCTCGTGGGCGTCCGCCGGCACCGTCGGCTTCAAGGGCTCGCGCAAGTCGACCCCGTTCGCCGCGCAGATGGCCGCCGAGGCCGCCGGCCGTCGCGCGATGGAGCACGGCATGAAGCGTGTCGACGTGTTCGTCAAGGGCCCCGGCTCCGGCCGTGAGACCGCGATCCGCTCGCTGGGCGCCGTCGGCCTCGAGGTCGGCGCGATCTCAGACGTGACCCCGACGCCGCACAACGGCTGCCGCCCGCCCAAGCGTCGTCGCGTCTGATCGCCCGAGAGAAGAAGGACTAGCAATTATGGCTCGTTACACCGGCCCTTTGACCAAGAAGTCCCGTCGTCTCGGGACCGACCTGGTCGGCAATGACAAGGCGTTCGAGCGCCGTCCGTACCCCCCGGGTATGCACGGCCGCGGACGCACCAAGGATTCTGAGTACTCGCTGCAACTCAAGGAGAAGCAGAAGGCTCGTTTCGCGTACGGCGTGCTGGAGAAGCAGTTCCGCCGCTACTACGAGGAGGCCGACCGGCATCCGGGCAAGACGGGTGACCGTCTGCTCCAGATCCTGGAGTCGCGTCTCGACAACGTCGTGTACCGCTCGGGCTTCGCGTCCACGCGTCGGCAGGCCCGCCAGCTTGTCGTCCACGGCCACTTCCTGGTCAACGGCCAGCGCGTGAACATCCCGTCGTACCGCGTGCGCGCCCACGACATCATCGACGTCGCCGAGAAGTCCATGAACCTCGCGCCGTTCGTGATTGCGCGGGAGACCCACCACGAGCGCTCCGTTCCGGGGTGGCTCGAGGCGCGTCCGAACCGCATGCGCATCCTCGTGCACCAGCTCCCCGTCCGCGAGCAGATCGTCGTGGATGTCCAGGAGCAGATGATCGTCGAGCTCTACTCAAAGTAACCACTGTGCGGCCGCGGGCCGGTCGGGAACACCGGCCGGGCCGACGCCGCGGGCCGTCAGGCCACCGTTCGCGCCATCAGATAGCGGTTGGCGCGGGAAGGAACCCTCATGCTCATCGCACAGCGTCCCACCCTCTCCGAGGAAGTCGTCTCGGACTACCGGTCGCGGTTCATCATCGAGCCGCTGGAGCCGGGCTTCGGCTACACCCTCGGCAACTCGCTGCGTCGCACCCTGCTGTCGTCCATCCCGGGCGCGGCCGTGACCAGCATCAAGGTCGAGGGCAACCAGCACGAGTTCTCCACCGTCGAAGGTGTCGTCGAAGACGTCACCGAGATCATCCTCAACCTCAAGGGCCTCGTGCTCTCGTCGGAGGAGGACGAGCCGGTGGTCATGTACCTCCGCAAGGCCGGCGCGGGTGCCGTCACCGCTGGTGACATCCAGCCCCCCGCAGGCGTGGAGATCCACAACCCCGAGCTGCACATCGCCACCCTCGGCGACAACGGCAAGCTCGAGATGGAACTCGTCGTGGAGCGCGGCCGCGGCTACGTCTCCAGCGTGCAGAACAAGGACCCGGAGGCCGAGATCGGCCGCATCCCGGTGGACTCGATCTACTCGCCGGTGCTCAAGGTGACGTACAAGGTCGAGGCCACCCGTGTCGCGCAGCGCACGGACTTCGACCGCCTCATCGTCGATGTCGAGACCAAGCCCTCGATCGCCCCGCGTGACGCGGTGGCCTCGGCCGGGCGCACCCTCGTCGAGCTGTTCGGCCTCGCCCGGGAGCTCAACGTCGACGCCGAGGGCATCGAGATCGGCCCGTCCCCCGTGGACGAGCAGATCGCCGAGTCGCTCAACCTCCCCGTCGAGGATCTGGAACTCTCGGTGCGCTCGTACAACTGCCTCAAGCGTGAAGGCATCCACACCGTCGGTGAGCTCGTCGCCCGCAGCGAAGAGGATCTGCTCGACATCCGCAACTTCGGTTCCAAGTCGATCGACGAGGTCAAGGAGACCCTCGCCGGCCTCGGTCTGGCGCTTCGTGACTCGCAGCCGGGCTTCGACCCGCTGCAGGCCATCGAGCGGTACGACGAGGACAACGACGAGGACGGCGACTTCGCCGAGACCGAGCAGTACTGACCGCCCACCACCCGAGAATCCTGGAGATCCACAGCAATGCCCAAGCCAACCAAGGGCGCTCGTCTGGGCGGCAGCCCCACCCACGAGCGCATCATCCTGCGCAACCTGGCCACCCAGCTCTTCGAGCACGGCCGCATCACCACCACCGAGACCCGCGCCCGCCGCGTCCAGCCGCTGGCCGAGAAGCTCATCACCAAGGCGAAGCGGGGTGACCTCCACTCGCGCCGCCTGGTGCTCAGCTCCATCACGGACAAGGAGGTCGTCCGCCACCTGTTCGACGACATCGCGCCGTCGCTCGAGGGCCGCGAGGGTGGCTACACCCGGATCACGAAGATCGGCAACCGTAAGGGTGACAACGCCCCGCTGGCCCTGATCGAGATCATCACCGAGGCGGTGACCCCGAAGCCGAAGGCAGCCGCCCCGGCCCAGGAGAAGCCCGCGGCCGTCGAGACCGAGGCTGAGGCCGAGGAGACCGAGGCGCCCGCCGACGAGGCTGAGGTCGCCGACGCCGAGGCCACCGAGGAGGAGACGGCCGAGGAGGCCGCCGCCGACGAGGACGCCAAGTAAGAACGCTGTACGCGAGGAGGGCCCCCATGGGGCCCTCCTTTCGTTGTGGGGACCTTGGTTTCCGCGGCGGCGACGCTCGCAGATAAGGTGTGAGCCACGTTCGAGAAGGAGACGACGATGTTGCGACGTGCAGTCACGGGAGCGGCCCTGGCCGCGGCCCTGCTGATGGCCGGCTGCGGGACCAGTGCCGAGCCCACCGCCACCACCCCGGCGGCCACCGGTACCGAGGAGAAGCCGTCGGTGTCGGTCGGTGCCGTCACCATCGTGTCCCACCCGTCGCTGGACGCCGTGTACGAGGGCATCAAGGAGGGCCTGGCGGACGCGGGCTACGTCGACGGAGAGAACCTCACGCTCGAGTTCCAGAACCCGCAGGGGGATCAGGCGACCCTCACCAACATCGCCAACACCTACGCCGCCTCCGACCACGACATCTTCGTGGCGCTCGCGACGCCCCCGGCGCAGGCCCTGGCGCAGGTCATCCAGGACCGACCCATCGTGTTCGCGTCGGTCACGGACCCCGTCGCGGCCGGCCTGGTCGACGACCTCGAGGCACCGGGGGCTAACGTGACCGGCACCAGCGACCAGCTGCCCACCGACAGACAGCTCCAGGTCATCCAGCAGATCCTGCCCGACGTCGAGACCGTGGGGATCGTGTACTCCTCGGCCGAGGTCAACGCGCAGGTGCAGGCCGAGGCCGCGATCGAGGCCGGCAAGGAGCTCGGCATCGAGGTCCTCACCGCCACTATCACCAACTCGTCCGAGGTGCAGCAGGCGGCCGAGTCGCTCGACGTCGACGCCTACTTCGTCGTGGTCGACAACACCGTCGTCTCCGCGATGGAGTCCATGGTGCAGGTGGCCGAACAGCGGCAGCGTCTCCTCGTGACGTCCGACCCCGACTCGGTGCAGCGCGGCGCCGCCGCGGCGCTCGCGACGGACTACCGGGCGCAGGGGGTGCAGACCGCGGGAATGATCGCGCGCATCATCGAGGGCGCGGACCCGGCCTCGACCCCCGTCGAGTTCGCCGAGTCGCTCGAGCTGTCGGTCAATCCCGCCGCCGCGGAGCGCATGGGCGTCACCCTGCCCGACGAGGTGCTCGAGCAGGCCGCGACCACCTACTGACCCGAGCGCGGCGCCCCCGGGCGCACTCACTACTCTTAGCCCAGCGAACCCGCCCCCCCCCAAGGAGAATCATGAAGCTCAAGGCCCTCGCGCTCGGCGCCGTCGGAACCCTCGCCCTCACCGCGTGTGGCGGCGCGTCCCCGGCGGACACCTCGTCGGCTCCGGCCGCCACCTCGTCGGCCGCGAGCTCGGCCGCCGAGACCACCGGCGGCGCTCCCGAGTCGATCAAGGTCGGCGTCGCGACGATCGTCGCGCACCCCGCGCTCGATGCGGCGCAGCAGGGCTTCATCGACGCCCTCGCGGAGGCGGGCTACGTCGAGGGTGAGAACGCCGAGTTCGATCTCCAGAACGCCCAGGGCGACCAGTCGACCCTGACCAACATCGCCAACACCTTCGCCTCGTCGGACTACGACGGCTTCCTCGCCATCGCCACCCCGACCGCGCAGGCGCTGGCCAACGTCGTCACCGACCGGCCCATCGTGTTCGCGGCCGTCACCGACCCCGTCGCCGCCGGTCTGGTCAGCTCGTGGGAGGCGCCCGACGCCAACATCACCGGTGTCTCGGACCTCAACCCGATGAAGGAGCAGCTCGAGCTCATCAAGGAGGCGCTGCCCGAGGTCGCCACCGTCGGCATCGTCTACTCCTCCGGCGAGGTGAACTCCGAAGTCCAGGTCGCCGAGGCCGAGGAGGCCGCCGCCGAGCTGGGCATCGAGATCCGCTCCGCGACCGTCACCAACTCCGCCGAGGTGCAGCAGGCCGGTGAGTCGCTGGACGTCGACGCCTACCTCATCCCGACCGACAACACCGTGGTGTCGGCCGCCGAGTCGCTCATCCAGGTGGCCGAGCAGAAGCAGGTCCCGGTCTTCGCCTCCGACGAGTCGACGATGGAGCGCGGCGCCGCCGCCGGCCTCTCGGTCAACTACACCCAGCAGGGCAAGGACGCCGCCGCGGTGTTCCTGCAGCTGCTCGAGGGCACCCCGGCGTCGGACATCCCGGTCGAGACGCAGAAGCAGTTCGACCTGTTCGTCAACGTGGCGGCCGCCGAGAAGCAGGGCCTGACGCTGCCCGAGGCCATCGTCTCGCGCGCCACCAAGCAGTTCTGAGGTTCGACACACCCATGATCATCGCGCTGGAGATCGGTCTCCTCTACGCCGTCATGGCGTTGGGGGTGTACCTCACCTATCGGGTGCTGGACTTCCCGGACCTGACGGTGGACGGGTCGTTCACGACGGGGGCCGCGACGTCGGCGATCCTGCTCGTCAACGGCGTCGCGATCCCTTTCGCGATGATCGCGGGCGTGGTGGCCGGCATGGTCGCCGGCGCCGTCACGGGCTTGCTGCACGTCTGGGGCAAGATCAACCCGCTCCTGGCAGGCATCCTCACGCAGATCGCGCTGTACTCCATCAACCTGCGGATCATGGGCAACAAGGCCAACGTGCCGCTACTGCGCCAGGAGACGTTGTTCTCCGAGCTCCGCGCAGACCGGTTGCTGGGCACCTGGTTCTCCGTCGCGGTGTTCGCCGTCGTGGTGCTGGTGATCGGCGCCCTCGTCTACTGGTTCCTGGGCACCAGTTACGGCGTCGCGATGCGCGCCACGGGTGACAACGAGCTGATGGCGCAGTCGCAGGGCATCAACACCGGCACCACCAAGATCGTGGGGCTCATGCTGTCCAACGGTCTGGTGGCGCTCTGCGGCACCCTCGTGGCCCAGTACCAGGGCTTCTCGGACATCTCGATGGGCATCGGTCTCATCGTCGCGGGCCTGGCCTCCGTCATCGTCGGGCAGGCGATCTTCGGGATGACGGCCGTCTGGCAGGCCGTCACGGCGGCGGCGCTGGGCTCCGTCATCTACCGCGGCGTGATCCAGATCGCGCTCAACAACGGCTTCAACCCCAACGACATGAAGCTCATCTCCGCCGTGCTCGTCGTCCTCGCCCTCGTGCTGCCGGCCTGGGGACCGCTGCGGCGCCTCCGGGTCCAGCGACGGCGCGCGAAGGCGATCCCGGAAGGGGCGGCCGCCTGATGCTGACGCTGACGACCATCACCAAGCGGTTCTTCCCCGGGACCGTCAACGAGCGGGTCGCGCTCGACGACCTCACCCTCACACTGCACGAGGGGGACTTCGTCACCGTGATCGGCTCCAACGGGGCCGGGAAGTCGACGATGCTCAACGTGGTCGCCGGGCGCTACCTGCCTGAGGGCGGGCGGGTGGTCATCGACGGCTCGGACGTGACGCGCATGCCCGAGCACCGGCGCGCCCGGTGGGTGGCGCGGGTCTTCCAGGACCCGATGGCGGGCACGTCGCCGCACCTGACCATCGAGGAGAACCTGGCCATCGCCTTCGAACGCGGCAAGCGCCGCGGACTGGGCATGGCGGTGACGAAGCCCAAGCGGGCCATCTTCCGCGAGGCGCTGACCACGCTCGAGCTCGGCCTGGAGGATCGGCTGGAGATGCGCGTGGGGATGCTGTCGGGCGGGCAGCGGCAGGCGCTCAGCCTGCTCATGGCCACGTACGCGCAGCCGTCGATCCTGCTGCTGGATGAGCACACCGCTGCGCTGGACCCGTCGCGTGCCGAGCTGATCACGCGCCTCACGGGCGAGGCGGTCGCCCGCCACCGGCTCACGACCCTCATGGTCACCCACAACATGCACCAGGCCATCGAGCTGGGCAACCGCCTCATCATGATGCACGAGGGCCGGATCGTCCTCGAGGTGGACGAGGCGGAGAAAAAGACCATCACGGCGGAGCGGCTGCTCGAGGAGTTCTCGAAGATCAAGGGCGCCAGCCTGGCCGACCGCACGCTGCTCGACTGAGCCCGCACACGAACGACGGAGCCCCGGGGATCATCTCCCCGGGGCCCCGTCGCGTGCGTCGGGTCAGACGAGACCGGCGGAGGCGGCCTTCGCCCGGGCGAAGCGCTCGGTGACGTCGGTCCAGTTGACGACGTTCCACCAGGCGGTGACGTAGTCACCCTTGACGTTCTTGTACTGCAGGTAGAAGGCGTGCTCCCACATGTCGAGCTGCAGCAGCGGGATCTGCCCCGCCGGCAGGTTGCCCTGCTGGTCGAACAGCTGGTTGATGTTCATCCGCTGGCCCAGCGTGTCCCACACGAGCATCGACCAGCCGGAGCCCTGGATGCCGTTGGCGACGGCGTTGAAGTGCTTCTGGAACGCGTCGAAGCTGCCGAAGTACTCATCGATCGCGGAGGCGAGCTCGCCGTCGGGGCGGCCGCCGCCGTCGGGCGACATGTTCTTCCAGAACACTGAGTGGTTGATGTGGCCGCCGAGGTGGAACGCGGCGTCCTTGCTCAGCTTGTTGACCGCTCCGAGGTCGCCCTTCTCGCGGGCGGCGGCGAGCTGCTCGAGCGCGTCGTTGATGCCCTTGACGTAGGCGGCATGGTGCTTGCTGTGGTGCAGCTCCATGATCTCCGGGGCGATGTGGGGGGCCAGTGCCCCATAGTCGTAGTCGAGGTCCGGGAGGGTGTAGGTCATAGCTCACTCCTTGCAGCTGAGGACTCGCGCCGGTGGGCGCGCTGACAGTGTCATCCTATGCGCGATCTGTAGTTCGTGGTTCAACCATCAGGCGTTCGGTGGTCCGCTGAGGGCTGAACATGCTCAGTCGAGGCAGAACTCGTTGCCCTCGGGTCGGCCATCACGATGAACCCAGGCGGCCACCGCCTAGTCGCGCGGAAGATCTCACGCGGACCGGGGCGATACCTCCAGGACACGGAATCCCTTGGCGGAGGCGACACGCTCGGTCGGATGGCCCTGCTCGATCAGCCAGCGCTGCAGCGAATCGCCGCCGAGGTTCTTGGACACCACCAGGCGCGCGACGCCCCCGGGGGCGAGGCGGGGCAGCCACGCGAGCAGCAGGTCGTGCAGCGCCTGCTTGCCGATGCGGATGGGCGGGTTGGACCAGATCTGGTCGTAGGTCCGATCCGGCGGGACCTGATCCGGTGTGCCGGCGCGCACGCGGTCCCCGACTCCCGCCCGCTCGGCGTTGGCCTGCGTGAGGGTCACGGCGAGCTCGTTGACGTCGACGGCGTCGACGGTGACCGCCGGACCGGCGACGGCGAGCGCGACTGCGATGGGCCCGAAGCCGCAGCCCAGGTCCAGCAGGTGTCCGCCGGTGGGTGGCTCGAACGTGCGCAGCAGGACGGAGGTGCCCAGATCCAGCCGCGAGCCGGAGAACACGCCGCCCGCCGTGGTGAAGGAGAGGTCGTGGCCCCAGACGGTCGCTGTGACCTCGCGGGTGGGGCCGGCCTGGTCCGGGGTGTGGAAGTAGTGGCTCACGCGTCCTCCAGGGTCCGTACGGCGCGGGCGGCGCGGGCGCGGGCCGCGAGGGCATCGTCGGCGGGGTAGCCGACCTCTTCGAGCGTCAGGCCGTGGGCCGGCATGACCAGCACCTCGCCGTGTCGTGTGGGAGCGGCCGCGACCCGCTTGATCCAGGCGAGGTCCCTTCGCCCGGACGCCACCGACGTCAGCGCGCCCACCACCGAGCGCACCATCGAGTGGCAGAACGCGTCGGCCAGCAGGTGGATCTCGACGACGCCGTCGTCGCGTTGCTCGGCGCGCAGTTCCCGCAGGTCGCGGATCGTGGTGGCGCCGGCGCGCGGCTTGCAGAAGGGGGCGAAGTCGTGCAGCCCGGTGAGGGCCGCGGCCGCGGTGTTGAGCGCCTCCAGGTCGAGATGGTGCGCGACGGGTGCGATGTGGCGGCGCAGCAGCGGGTCCGGGACGGTGTCCGAGGGCGCGACCCGGTAGCAGTAGCGGCGCCAGATGGCGGAGAACCGCGCGTCGAATCCCTCGGGGGCGGGTGCCACGCTGCGGACGACGAGGTCCGCGGGTAGCACGCGGCGCAGCCGCCGCTGCAGATCCGCGGCGACGCCCTCCCCGTCCAGGTCGGCGTCGACGTGACACACCTGGCCGCGCGCGTGGACGCCGGCGTCGGTGCGGCCCGCCACGACGATGTGCGGCGGCCCGGGCAGCCGCATCACCTGGGCGATCCACTCCGTGAGGACTCCCTCGACGGTGCGCAGCCCCGGTTGCGCGGCCCAGCCGTGGAAGTCCGTTCCGTCGTAGGCGAGGTCGATCCTAAGCCGCATCAGCCCTCCGATAGGTGAGGTCGTAGACCCGGCGCCCCGCGGCGAGGCCCTTGGCCTCGTACTTGGTCACCGGGCGCTCGGCCAGGCGCGGCGCCCAGCCGTCGTGGACGTTGACGAGCCCCGGGTGCGCGTCCAGGTGCTCGCGCATCCACAGCGCGTAGTCCTCCCAGTCCGTGGCCAGGCGCCAGAGACCTGCCGGCGCCAGCTTCGCGACGACGACGTCGGCGAAGTCCTGCCCCACCAGCCGGCGCTTGTGGTGGCGCTTCTTGTGCCACGGGTCCGCGAAGAAGGTCCACAGTTCGGTGACCGAACCGTCGTCGAAGAGCTTCGCGAGCCCCTGGGCGCCGTCGGCGACGACGACCCGCACGTTCTCGAGGCCCTCTCGGCCCAGCCGGCCGAGAGTAGACGCGACGGCGGGCTCGAACACCTCGAACGCCACGACGTTCGCGTCCGGGCGGGCGGCGGCCATCGGCGCCAGCGAGTCGCCCGCGCCCGAGCCGATCTCGACGATCAGCGGCGCGGCGCGCCCGAACTCGTTCGCCCAGTCGACGTCGGCGCCGTCGGCGACGGACGTCGACAGGCTCCCGCGGGGGACGTCGACGACGAAGCGGTCCCGGTACCGGTCCCAGGACCTCATCTGGGACTCGTTCATCCGGGTGCTGCGGCGCACGAAGCTGACGACGTCGCGGTGCAGTCGAGGGGGCAACGGATCCACCCGCCCAGACTAGTGCCCATGGAGGAGGGGCTGCGCATACGCTGGAGGTGCATCGCGATACGTGAGGAGAGACATGCGCACGCTGCTCAACATCATCTGGGTCGTCTTCGGAGGTATCTGGCTGGCTCTGGGGTACTTCCTGGCGGGCATCCTGGCCTGCCTGCTCATCGTCACCATCCCCGCGGGCATCGCCTCGTTCCGGATGGCGCGCTACGTGCTGTGGCCGTTCGGCAGGAGCGTCGAGCCCAAGCCGGGCGCCGGGGCGGGGTCGGCGATCATGAACGTGGTGTGGTTCCTCATCGCGGGCTGGTGGCTGGCGCTCGCCCACGTCGCGACCGCCCTCGCGCAGACACTGACCATCGTCGGCATCGCCAACGCTTACGTGAGCCTGAAGATGATCCCGGTCACGTGCTTCCCGTTCGGCAAGCGGATCGTGGACAACGGCACCATCTTCTGACGCCCGGCCGTTCCTAGCCGTCGCGCCGGGGCAGGCGCAGATCGTTCCAGGCCCCCGGCTCGTCCAGCGTCGCCGTCGACACCGCCACCCCGTCCGGGGACACCGAGGCGACGGCCACCAGCAGGCTGAGGGTCGGATAGCCGTGGGGCCGGTTGTCGCGGATGATGGCACGGTCGTCGGTGGGCGACAGCCGCGACGCCGACTCCGCCAGGACATCGATCCACCCCTCCCACCACGGCCCGGGGCCGTCCGTCGGGGCCTCGGCGAAGCGCTCCAGCCACGCGGCAATGCGGGGAGTGGCGGGGTCGTCCACGTCGTCATGCGCGATCATGTGCGTGCCCGGCTCGAGGTCGGTGATGCGCGGCACCCCGCCCTCCCACGATGCGACCGTGGCCGCGCCGGGGGCCGTCGTGACGAGGTTGAAGCCGAGCGTCGTCAGGGGCTGGGGGAGCGGTCTGCCGGCGACGGCGTCGAGAGGCAGCGACCCACGCGACGTCGGCAGCGGCACGTCCGCCCCGCCGGCCCGGTTGAGCAGGACGGCCAGGCGCTTGTCGTCGGCCGCGAGCCACGCGCCGCCCGCCAGGTCGTCGCGGACGCCACGCACACCCGGGTGCTCGGGCCACCACGGGCCCAGCGGGCGCCAGGGCCGTGCCGGGTCCTCGTCGCGCACCGCGAGGAGGCGGACGGGCCCGCCGTCGGGTTCGGGTACACGGACGACGACAGTGCACATGCCGGGAAGGCTACCCGCGACGCGGGACGGCTGCGAGAATCGGCCGCATGGTCATCGTCGTAGGGGTCACGGGCGGCATCGCCGCGTACAAGGCCGTGCAGCTGGTCCGCTCGTTCGTCTTGGACGGACACGAGGTGCATGTGGTGCCCACCGACGACGCGCTGCGGTTCGTCGGGCGGCCCACGTGGGAGGCGATCTCGCGCAACCGGGTCACCACGTCGGTCCACGACGACGTGCCCGAGGTGCGCCACGTGGCGCTCGGGCAGCGGGCCGATCTGGTGGTCGTCGCCCCCGCGACGGCCAACACGCTCGCCGCGATGGCGGCCGGGCTCGCCTCGGATCTGCTCGGCACGACCCTGCTCGCGACGCGGGCCCACGTGCTCGTCGCGCCCGCGATGCACACCGAGATGTGGCTGCACCCCGCGACGCAGGCCAACATCGCGACGCTGCGCTCGCGCGGCGTCCAAGTCGTGGGCCCGGCCGACGGGCCGCTCACCGGCGGCGACTCGGGGCCGGGGCGGATGAGCGAGCCGGAGGACATCCACGCGGCGGCGCAGGCGCTGCTGCGCGGGCGGCGTGACCTGGCGGGCGTGACGGTCGCGGTGTCCGCCGGCGGGACGCGCGAGCCGATCGATCCGGTGCGCTATCTCGGCAACCGGTCCAGCGGCCGTCAGGGCGTCGCGGTCGCGGTCACGGCCGCCGAGCGCGGGGCCCGGGTGCTGCTGGCGGCGTGCAACGTCGAGGCCGAGGTGCTGCGCCCGGCCGAGGCCGCCGGGGTCGAGGTGCGGCGGGCGGGATCCGCGGCGGAGCTGTCGGAGGTCATGCGGGAGGTGGCGGAGCGCGCCGACGCGGTGATCATGGCGGCCGCGGTAGCCGATTACCGCGTGGACGCCGTGTCCGAGCGGAAGCTGACCAAGGAGGACGGGGAGCCGCCGGTGCTGCGGCTGGTCGAGAACGAGGACATCGTCGCGGGACTGGCCGCGCGCCGTCGGCCCGGTCAGGTGGTGGTGGCGTTCGCCGCCGAGACCGCCGTCGGCGAGGAACTGCTGGCGCGGGCGTCGCGGAAGCGCCGCCGCAAGGGCGTGGACCTCATCGTGGTCAACGAGGTCGGCTGGGGGAAGGGCTTCGAGGTCGCGGAGAACCGGCTGCTGATCCTGGGAGCCGACGATGTCGTCCTGGCCGACGTCGAGGGCAGCAAGCGCGACGTCGCGGAGGCCGTGGTGGACGCGGTCGGTGTCGCGGTGTCCGCCGCGCGCGGGGTGGGGTGAGCCGGGCCCCGGCCGGACGCAACCGACCGGCCGGGGCCCGCCCGCTCAGGACTTGGGCCAGAGCTCCCGCGGCATCAGCTCGTAACCGTGGAACTCGCGGGTGAAGCTCCCGGTGCCCTGCGCGAGCCCGCGCAGATCGATCGGGTAGCTGATCAGCTCCGACTGGGGGACCAGCGCCTCGATGATCGCGTGGTGCTCGGCGTCGCCGTCGCTGCCCAGCACCTGGCCGCGCCGGCCCGACAGGTCGGTGAGCACCGGCCCGACGAAGGCCTCGTGCACCGTGACGGTCACCTTGTCGACCGGCTCGAGCAGGGCCATGGTCTTGTCCGAGGCCGCCTCCTTGATCGCCAGCGCCCCCGCGGTCTGGAAGGCCATGTCGGAGGAGTCGACCGAGTGTGACTTCCCGTCATAGAGGGTCACCGCCACGTCGACGATCGGGTAGCCGCTGAGCGCGCCGTGGGCCAGCTGGGCCTGGATGCCCTTGTCCACCGACGGGATGAACTGCCGCGGCACCGCGCCGCCCACCACCTTGTCGATGAACTGGTAGCCGGCGCCGCGCTCCAAGGGCTGGATCTCCACGTCGACGACCGCGTACTGACCGTGGCCGCCCGACTGCTTCACGTGCCGGCCGTGAGACTTGACCGGCGCGATGAAGGTCTCCCGCAGGGGCACCGTGACGGGCTCCTCGGAGATCGACAACCCGTAGCGGTTGCGCAACCGCGACAGCAGCAGTTCCTTGTGCGCCTGCCCCATCACCCACACCAACTGCTGGTCGGTCTCGGGGTGGCGCTCGATCCGCACCGTCATGTCCTCGACGGCCAGGCGCTGCAGGGCACCGCCGAGCTTGTCCTCGTCGCCGCGGGTGTCCGCCTTGATTGCGACGGGGAGCAGGGGCTCGGGCAGTTGCCACGGCCGGACGAGGGCGGGGCGCTCGATCGACGACAGCGTGTCGCCGGTCTCCGCCCGCGAGAGCTTCGCGACGTAGACGATCTCGCCGGCGATCGCGACGTCCTTGGGGGCCGGGTCGACGCCGATGGGCGCGGACAGCGGCCCCACCCGATCGGTCTCGTCGTGGTCGGGGTGGGCCGGGTCGGTGTGCCCGGTGAAGAGCTCCCGGTGCCCCGAGACGTGCACCTGGTCGTCCGTGCGCAGTGTGCCGGAGAAGATGCGCACCATGCTGAGGCGTCCGGCGTACTGGTCGCTGGTGGTGCGGATCACCTGCGCCACCAGCGGGGCGGAGGGGTCGCAGTCCGAGCCGGGCAGCGTCGCCCCGCCGGGGGTCATCACGGGCGGGATGGTGTGGGTGGAGGCGGCGGGGAAGCCGCGTTCGATCCACCGCAGGAGTTCCTCGGTGCCGACGTCGCTGGTCGTGTGCGCCGGCAGCACGGGGAAGAACCGGGCGCCGATGATGGCGCGGTTGAGGACCTGGTAGACCTCCGCGACCGCGATCTCCTCGCCCTCGAGGTACCGCTCCATGAGGTCCTCGTCCTCGATCTCGGTGATGAGGGCCTCGAGGAAGGGGGCGCGCTGGTCGGCGATGAGCTCCGCCTCCTCGGGGGTCGCGTCGCGCGAGACCCGGGTGCCGGAGGAGTAGTCGTGGATGCGCTTGTTCAGCAGCGAGATGTTGCCGATGCTCCGGTCCCCGGCGCGCATGGGCAGCAGCGCCGCGACGACGCCGTCGCCGAACGCCTCCCGGCATGCGGCCACCATCTGGTCGAAGTCCGAGCGGCCCTGGTCCAGCTTGGTGATCGCGATGATGCGCGGCATGGCCACCCGGTCGCACTCCTGCCAGAGGCTGACCGTCGAGGGCTGGATCTCCTCGCCCGCCGGGATGGCGAATACCGCGGCGTCGGCGGCGCGCAGCCCGGCGCGCAGTTCCCCGACGTAGTCCGGGTGCCCCGGCGCGTCGAGCAGGTTGATCTGCACGTCGGAGGCCGGGATGGATGCCAACGTGAGCGAGGCCGCTCTCTCAGGGGTGTCCTTCTCCCCGCGGTAGCCCTCGACGCGGGCACGTAACAGGTGCTCGAAGAGGGTCGTCTTGCCCGAGCCGCTGCTGCCAACGAGGATGACGTTGCGGATCGCGTCCGGGCCGGTGATGTTGATGTGTGAGCTCGTCTTTGAGGCCATGGACAGACCTTAGTACCCACCTCGTGCGCTGTGGGCGGGGCCCCCATGCATTGACTACGACAAATCCCTCCCCAGCGACCCAGCTGAAGGGCGTTTTGACCGGCCGCCTCCCGGAACGTAAGCTAGGCAGCTGTTGCGCGCGTGAATCGACCCTGCCTCGGCACGGCCGGCGGGCAACCCCCATCAGTTTCCAAACCGAATGGAAGTGGGATTGTGTCCACGTACACCCCAAAGCCGGGCGAAATCGCCCGCAACTGGCACGTCATCGATGCCGAGAACGTGATCCTGGGCCGCCTGGCCGTCCAGGTCGCGAACCTCCTGCGCGGCAAGCATAAGCCGCAGTTCGCGCCGCATGTCGACACGGGTGACTTCGTCATCGTCATCAACGCGTCCAAGATCGCTCTCTCCGGGAGCAAGCGCACCGACTCCATGCGCTACACGCACTCCGGCCGCCCGGGTGGCCTCCGCGCCGTCGCCATCGGCGAACTGCTGGAGCGGGACCCGCGCCGCGCCGTCGAGCGCGCCGTCTGGGGCATGCTCCCGAAGAACAAGCTCAGCCGCCAGATGCTGAGCAAGCTCAAGGTCTACGCCGGCCCCGAGCACCCCCACGCTGCCCAGCAGCCGCAGCCCTTCGAGATCACCCAGATCGCCCAGTGAGCGAGAGCGAGACGCATCCCATGAGCCAGACTGACATCGACGAGACCGTCGCCGAGGAGATCACGCCCTTCGTCGACGACGAGAACCGCGAGATCGCCTACCGTTCCGACGCCAACCCCGCCGCCGCGGCCGGGTCGGACGTCCGCCCCGCCGTCGTCGCCCCCGGCGCGGCCACCGGCCGCCGCAAGGAGGCCATCGCCCGCGTCCGCATCGTGCCGGGCTCCGGCACCTGGACCATCAACGGCCGCACCCTCGAGGACTACTTCCCGAACAAGGTGCACCAGCAGCTGGTGAGCGACCCGTTCACCACGGCCGGTGTCGCGGGGTCCTACGACGTCATCGCCCGCATCCACGGCGGCGGCATCACCGGCCAGGCCGGTGCGCTGCGGCTCGGCGTGGCCCGCGCCCTCAACGAGGTCGACGCCGAGGCGTCGCGCCCCGCGCTGAAGAAGGCCGGCATGCTGACCCGTGACGCCCGCATCAAGGAGCGCAAGAAGGCCGGTCTCAAGAAGGCCCGCAAGGCTCCTCAGTACAGCAAGCGCTGACCTCAGCCGCTGCTCGCGCCCGTCCCGCATCGCGGGGCGGGCGCGTCCGCGTTCCGGGCGCGGGCCGTGCGGGGATTCGCTCACCGTCTCTGCGCGACGGTATTGTCGCCTGCGTGGCACGACTCTTTGGCACCGACGGCGTCCGCGGCGTCGCGAACAGCGAACTGACCGCCGAGCTGGCGCTCGACCTCTCGGTCGCGGCGGCGCACATCCTGGGGGAGGCCGGCGCGTTCGCCGGGCACCGCCCCCTGGCGGTCGTCGGCCGTGACCCCCGTGCCAGCGGCGAGTTCCTCGAGGCCGCCGTCGTGGCCGGGCTCGCGTCGGCCGGCATCGACGTCGTGCGGTTGGGTGTCCTGCCCACGCCGGGCGTGGCGTTCCTCGTCAACGAGTTGGAGGCCGATCTCGGCGTCATGATCTCCGCCTCGCACAACCCCATGCCCGACAACGGCATCAAGTTCTTCTCCAAGGGCGGCGTCAAGCTCGACGACTATCTCGAGGACGCCATCGAGGCCCGCATGGGCGAGACGTGGACCCGCCCGACGGGGTCCGCCGTCGGCCGCGTCCGCAACGACCTTGGCGCCGTCGAGGCCTACGTCGCCCACCTGGTGGGGTCGCTGGGCGAGGACGCCTCGCTGCAGGGCCTGAAGATCGTCATCGACTGCGCCAACGGAGCGGCGTCGACCACCGCTCTCGAGGCGTTCGCGGCCCAGGGCGCTCAGATCATTCCGATCCACGCGGAGCCGGACGGCCTCAACATCAACGACAACTGCGGCTCCACCCACATGGGGGATCTCATCGCGCGCGTCCGGTCCGAGGGCGCCGACATGGGTATCGCGCTCGACGGCGATGCCGACCGCTGCCTCGCAGTGGACCACGAGGGCACCGTCGTCGACGGCGACCACATCCTCGCCATCCTCGCCGTCGCGATGAAGGACGAACACCGGCTGCACTCCGACACGCTCGTCGCCACCGTCATGAGCAACCTGGGTCTCATCAACGCGATGCGGGAGCACGGGATCCGGGTGGACCAGACGAAGGTGGGCGACCGCTACGTCCTGGAGTCGATGAACGCCAACGGCTTCGCACTGGGCGGCGAGCAGTCCGGCCACGTCATCATCGCAGAGTTCGCCAACACGGGTGACGGCACCCTCACGGGCCTGCACCTCGCGGCCCGGATGGTGGCCACCGGCAAGTCGCTGAAGGAACTCGCTTCCATCATGACGGTGCTGCCCCAGGTGATCATCAATGTCCGCGGCGTCGACAAGCTGCGCGCCGGCATCGACAACCACGTGCAGCGGGCCGTCGCGGCCGCCGCCCGGGAGCTCGGCGACACCGGCCGCGTCCTGCTACGCCCGTCCGGCACCGAGCCCGTGGTCCGCGTCATGGTCGAGGCGCCCACGGACGAGCAGGCCCGGCGCATCGCCGACGACCTGGCCGAGACGGTGCGCACGCGTCTCGCGCTCTGAGGCACGACGGGACCCCACCCGAGTATCCTGGGGCGCACCCAACTGGATAAGGACGCCCGATGCTCGCTGACCCTGCCGACCAACGCACGCTGCTCACGCTCGCGGACCTCGACACCGAGGTGGCCCGGGTGCAGCACGCCGCCAGGTCGCTGCCGCAGCACAAGACCATCGCCGAGCTGATGGCAGCCCGGCAGCAGCTCACCGACGAACTCGTCGCCTCGGTGACCGACGTCGACGACCTGCAGGTGGCGGTGACCAAAGCCGAAGCGGACCTGACTCCCGTGCGGGCGCGTCTGGAGCGTGACGAGAAGCGGATCAACGACGGCTCCGTCAGCGACGGCAAGATCCTGCGCTCCCTCCAGGAGGAGGTCGAGCACCTCAAGCGTCGCATCCGCGACCTGGAGGACAGCGAGCTGGAGCTCATGGGGCGCCTGGAGGACGCGACGGCGCACCGCGACCGCATCGCGGTCCGCAAGCGCGAGATCGAGGAGAAGCTCCGCGCCGCCGTCGCCGAGCGCGACACCGCGGTGACCAAGCTCAGCCAGGAAGCGAAGGACCTCACCGCCACGCGGGCCCCCATCGCCGCTCGCGTCCCCGCCGCGCTGCTCACGCTGTACGAGAAGCTGCGGGCCTCCTCCGGCCTCGGCGCGGCCGCGCTCAAGCAGGGCCGGTGTGGCGGATGCCAGCTGCAGCTGACCGTCTCGGATCTCGACACCTATCGCCGCGCCGCCGCCAACCAGGTGTTGCGCTGCGTCGAGTGCGACCGGATCCTTGTCCGCACGCCGGAGTCCGGCCTCTGATGCCGTCACCGCACCTCGACATTCACGACATCCCGGCCGAGGTGCGGGAGGGCCTGCTCCTGCTGCAACGCCGGCTCGAGATCCCGCGGGCCTTCTCTGCCGAGGTCGAGGCGGAGGCGGCCCGAGCCGCCGAACTTCCGCCGTCGGGGCACGCGGACCTCACCGACGTCGAATTCGTGACGATCGACCCGCCCACCTCCACCGATCTGGACCAGGCCGTGCAGATCGAACGCGACGGAGACGGCTACGTCGTGCGCTACGCCATCTCCGACGTCGCGCACTTCGTGCGTCCCGGCACCGCCTTGGAGGCCGAGACCCACCGCCGGGGCCAGACGCTGTACGCACCCGGCGCCCGCGTCCCGCTGCATCCATCGGTCCTGGCCGAGGGCGCGGCGTCGCTGCTCGCCGACGGCCGCCCGCGCCCCGCGATGGTGTGGGAGCACCGGCTGGATCGCGATGGGCATCCGCGGGAGGTGTCGCTGACCCGGGCGATGGTGCTCAGCCGCGCCAAGCTCAACTACGAGGGGGTGCAGCGCGACGTCGACGCGGGCACGGCCCACCCGAGTATCGCGCTGCTGCCCGAGGTGGGCAGGCTGCGCCGGGAGATCGAGATCGCCCGCGGGGGCGTGTCCCTGGATCTGCCCGAGCAGGAGATCAAGGCGCACAACGGCGGCTGGACGCTGGAGTTCCGGTCCCTGGTGCCGGTGGAGAACCACAACGCCCAGATCTCGCTCCTGACCGGCTTCGCCGCGGCCGACATCATGCTCCGCGGTCGCGTCGGCATCGTCCGGACACTGCCGCCCGCGGAGGAGTGGTCGCTGGAGAAGCTGCGGCGCTCCGTGCGGGCCCTCGGCGTCGACTGGCCGCGCGGGATGGACTACCCGGAGTTCGTGCGGTCGCTGTCGCCCGACGACCCCCGCGAGCTGGCGGCGCTGACGCGCGGCACCATGCTGTTCCGGGGCGCCGGATACGTGGCCTTCGACGGCGAGCTGCCCGCCGGCAACCTCGAGCACTCCGCCCTGGCAGCCCCCTATGCGCACACGACCGCTCCGTTGCGTCGGCTCGTCGACCGCTATGTCCTGGAGGTCTGCCATGCCCTCCTCAACGACCTCGAGGTGCCGGAGTGGGCGCGGGCCGGGCTCCCCGCGCTGCCCGATGAGATGGCAAACTCCGGGCGCACCGCCCGCGCCTACGAGAACGGGGTGCTCGACCTGGCCGAGGCGCTCGTACTCAAGGATCAGGTCGGGCGGATCTTCACCGGCGTCGTCACCGACGTCCACCCCAAGACCGGCATCGGCACCGTGCAGGTGCCAGACCCCGCCGTCGAGCTGCGGGTGGCGGCCGAGCGGGCGGAGGTCGGCTCGGAGATCCGGGTCCGCATCGACGCGGTCGACGTCCCGGCCGGGAAGGTCACCCTCTCGCGGCCGTGAGGGTCGCGGTGTCAGGTTCTGCCGGGTACTCCCGGCGAAACCTGACACGGGAGGTCCCGGGGGCGCCGCCGACACGTGGCAGCCGGCCCGGGCCAGCCGCGTGATCGGAGTGCCTGTGCCACCTGAAGGGCGACCTCGCAGGGAGCCCGCTCGACGGCGTACCAGCCATAGCGCAGCGTGATCAGTCCGTCGACGAGCAGATGCTCGTTGTCGCGCATCATGTCCTTGGACCACACCGAGTGGTCCCGCATCCCGTCGAGCTCGATCACAAGCGATTCACGGTCATACAGAACGTCGACTCGTCCAGCGCTCCTCTGTACCTGGCGATCCGGCACGGGGAGGCGGTGAGGGGTCAACACTCGCTGCTGGAATCGCCACTCCAACGCACTCTCAATGCCCCGGGCAGCGGCTGAGCAGAGCAGCCTGAGGGTAGCCGAGTGGCGGACCCGATGGCGCCCATCCAGCTCGGCCAACAGCCGCGGGCCCGTCGTGCAGCCAAGGGCGAGCGCGCCCGTGACGGCCGCAACGGCCTCGTCTTCTGTCGAGTGGTCCGAGATGTCCAACAGGGATTCCTCGAGAGTGGTCCGAGGAAGATGGCCGCGCCCCGTACGGACCCCTCGAAGGAATCGCACCTGGAACTCACCGACGGTGAGGTCATCATGCCGGTGGCGCGCCCACACCCTCAGGACGCCGGGGGCGTCACGCATGGCTCCGTGGAGATACGCCGCCCCCTCAGCGCCGAGCACCGCCGAGCTGCCGCGTCGTGAGCACGCCCGCCTGAGCGGCGGCCAGTCGCCGGAGGGCGGGGGTGGACAACACGGGGTCACTGAGTGTCAGGTTCTGCCGGGTACTCCCGGCGAAACCTGACACGAGAGGCGGGAGTGGTGGACGAGTCGGCCGGTAAGCCGGATTCTGTCGACGGATGATCATCTATCTGAGGCCCGCCGTTGCCGACGGGCTCATGCGACCTACCCGGGCGCCTCGCGCGAGCAGCGCTCGATCGGCGTCCGCGGCCGGTCCGAAGACCGGCCTTCTTGGTCTTGCTCCGAGTGGGGTTTACCGAGCCGCCCCAGTCACCTGGAGCGCTGGTGGTCTCTTACACCACCGTTTCACCCTTACCTGTCGCCAGGCGGTCTGTTTTCTGTGGCACTGTCCCGCGGGTCACCCCGGGTGGGCGTTACCCACCACCCTGCTCTGTGGAGTCCGGACTTTCCTCAGCCACCGAAGTGGCCGCGATCATCTGGCCGACTCGTCCGCCCCCATGGTACCGGCTGTCGCGCCGGCCCGCCGCCCCGCCGCCGGGCGCTAGGGTTACGGGCGTGACCGTCCCGACCGAAGGCCCGAGCGTCGGCATCAGCGCCGTCGTCGACGCCGTGGAGCGGCTCGGCGCCGACGGGCTGGCCGCCGCCCGCACCGAGCTGGTCCGGCTCGTCGAGGACGAGGGCATCCGATACGGCGGCGAGGGCGGGCGCCACTGGTCGATCGACCCGCTGCCCCTGCTGCTGCAAGCGGAGGAGTGGGCCACCCTGGAGGCGGGGCTGGCCCAGCGGGCGCGCCTGCTGGACCTGGTGCTGGGCGACCTCTACGGCGAGCAGCGCCTCCTCAGCTCCGGCGCCGTCCCGGCCGAGGCCGTGTGGGGCCATCCCGGGTTCCTCCACCGTGCCGCGGGCGTCCCGGCGCCCGGCGAGGGCTGGCTCCCGCTGCTGGCGACCGACGTCGGCCGCGACGCCGCGACTGGCACGTGGCTCGTCCTCGCCGATCGTGCCGACGCGCCCGCCGGCGTCGGCTACGCCATGGCGACCCGGCGCCTCACCACCCGCGTCATGGCTGACCTGCACCACGACGCGCCTCCCGCGCGGATGCGCTCGTTCTTCTCGGCGATGCGGGCCGGCGTCCAGCAGGCCGCACCCCGCCCGGACCACACGCCGCGGGGCGTGCTGCTCTGGTCCGGCGCCGCCGACGAGACGGCCTACGAGCAGGGCTTCCTCGCCACGCTCCTGGGCTACGCACTCGTCGAGGCCGAAGACCTGCTGGTCCGCGACGGACAGGTGTGGCTCACGTCCCCCGAGGGTCGCGCGCTGGTCGACGTCATCCTCCGCCGCGTGCCGTCGGACCTGGCCGACCCGCTCGAGTTCCGCAGCGACTCCCAGCTGGGCGTTGCGGGCCTGCTCGAGGCCGCGCGGCTGGGCACGGTGGCCACGCTCAACCCGCTGGGCAGCGGCGTGGTGGAGAACCCGGCCCTGCTGGGGCTGCTGCCCGCCCTGGCGCCGCAGCTGCTGGGTGAGGACCTCGCGCTGGCCACCCCGGAGACGTGGTGGTGCGGCGATCCGGCCCAGCGCAGCCATGTGCTGACGCACCTCGACTCCCTCGTGATCAAACCCATCAACCGCGACCGCGCCCCGAGCCGCGCCGGCTGGGAACTCGACGCCGCCGGCCGCGACGCCGTCCGCGCCCGGATCGCCGCCGAGCCGTGGGCCTGGTGCGGCCAGGCGCCGGTCGAGCTCTCGACCGAGCCCGTCGTCGGCGACCACGGCCTCGAGCCGCGCCGCGTCGTCGTGCGCACCTTCGGTGCCCGCGTCGACGGCGAGCACGTGTTCCTGCCCGGCGGGCTGGCCCGTGCGGCCCGCGGCCCGGACTTCCGCATCGCGTCGGCCGACGGCGCCCTCGCCAAGGACGTGTGGGTCCTCGACCCGGCGGAGGCGCAGGAGACGTGGGCGCGCACGTTCGACGGCGGCGGCGCCGTGGTGCAGCGCGTCCAGGCTCCCGCGCCGCGGGTGGCCGACAACCTCGTGTGGTTCGGGCGCTACGCCGAGCGGGCAGACGGCACCGCCCGCCTGCTCCGGGTCGCCGCCGACCTCGCCCAGGACCACGGGCGCCGGCCGGGGTCGCGGGGGGCGCAGACCCTCGCCGCCATGCTCGACGCCGGAGAACGTCTGACGGGGCTCGAGCTGTCCAGCGGCGACGTCACCGGCGCCCTGACCCACCTCCGGCACGCGATGTCGCGGACGGCCACCACCGGGACGGTGGCGCACTCCGTGCGCCGCCTCGTCGACGCGGCCAACCAGGTCCCGGACATCATGTCGGGCGACGTGTGGCACGTCCTCAGCCGCCTGGAGCGGCTCGTGGCCGGCGCCCCCCGCCGCCACGACCTCGCCGGGGTGCTGGGCGACGTCGTCACGCAGACCCTCGCCGTCGCGGGCATCAACGCCGAGAGCCTCACCCGCGACGTCACGTGGGCCTTCGTCGACGCCGGCACCCGGCTGGAGCGCGCGCAGCGGACGGTCGCGCTGGTCCAGCATGCGTTCGGAGTGTCCCGGGCGCTCGTCGTCGAGAACCAGGTGGCCGAGTCGCTGCTCGCGGCCTGCGAGTCGGCCATCACGTACCGCCGCCGCGCGGCATCGGGCGAGGCACCGGACCGTCCGACGGTGGCGGCCGCCCACCTGCTCGTGGCCGACCGCACCAACCCCCGGTCCGCCGCCTACCAGATGGACCGGCTCGCCGAGGATCTTGGCCTGGTGGGCGACGACGAGCTCGCGGCGCGCGCGGACGAGCTGGCCGGGGGACTGGCCGCCTCCGACCTGGAGGAGCTCTTCGCCGGCCCGCGGGACCGCGTCGTGGACGCCGCCGTCGTGTGGCAGGCGGCGCTGCGCGACCTGGCCGACGCCCTGCACCGCCGGCACCTCACCCGGTCGGCCCCGCGGCGCGCGACGCTGTCGGACTGGTGGTCGGGCCCGGCGGAGGAGCACTGATGCAGAAGGCCCAACACCTCGGCCCACGCCGCTACTTCGTCAAGCACCGCACCAGCTACGAGTACCCGGAGCCGGTGACGCAGTGCTACGAGCGTGGATTCCTCACCCCCCGCGACACGCCGTCACAGCAGGTCCGCGCCGAGGGGCTGCGCGTCACGCCCGGCCCTCTGCTGCACACCCGGCACGTGGACCGGTTCGGCAACGAGTCGCACTTCCTGGAGATCCACTACCCCCACACGCACCTGGAGGTGGTGAAGGAGGCCGTCGTCGACGTGTCCTGGCCGGAGGTCGACATGGCGGCCCTGGACCGGTGGACTCTTCAGGCGGCGTCGCGGGCGCTCGCCGACACGGCGGCGTTCCGCCTGGACCGGGCGATGTTCGGGCTGCCCTCGCGCATGGCGCGGGTTGCGGACGCCGGCGGGCTGGCCGCCTACGCCGAGACCGTCGTCGCCCCGGACCTCGGGTTCGGCGCGGCGCTGGCGGAGCTGACCGCCGGCATCCGGCGGGACTTCGCCTACCGTCCGGGCGTCACGTCGGTGCGCACCACCGTCGACGAGCTGCTCCAGCTGCGCGCCGGCGTCTGCCAGGACTTCACGCACGTCGCGCTGGCGGTGCTGCGGTGGCTGGGTATCCCTGCCCGCTACGTCTCGGGGTACATCGAGACGGTCCCGGCGCCCGGCACCGAGAAGCTGGAGGGCGCCGACGCCTCGCACGCCTGGCTGTCGGCGCTGGCGCCCGACGGCACCTGGGTGGACATCGACCCGACCAACGGCCAGTTCGCCGACTCCCGCTACATCGTCACCGCCTGGGGTCGCGACTACGCCGACGTGTCGCCGCTGCGCGGCGTCATCGTGACCGAGGCCGCGACGTCCCGGCTCAGCGTCGGGGTCGACGTCGTCCCGATGGACGGCGACGAGGTCCCTCAGGTGAGCGTGACGAAGCTGAACCTGTCGTCGTAGGGCAGGTCGCCGTCGACGGAGGCGTCCACGGCGAGGCGCGTCAGCCGCGTGCGGCCGCCCAGCGTGGTCATGAACGCCGTGTCGGCGGCGTCGCGGCCGGTGCAGATGCGCACCATCGGCTGCCGGGGCGCGAGGCCCGTGGCGTCGAGCAGGTACCAGCGCCCGTCGTGGTACGCCTCCGCGACGGCGTGGAAGTCCATGGGCCGCAGGCCCGGCGCGTAGACCGAGACGAGCCGCGCGGGCATGTTGAGGCCGCGGAGGAATGCGACCACGAGGTGCGCGGAGTCGCGGCACACGCCGGCGCGGCTCAGGTATGTCTCGAGGGCGCCGTCGACGACCCGGCTCGATCCTGGCCGGTAGGTGACCTTGGTGCGCACCCACTGCGTCACTGCGCTCATCAACTCGTAGCCGGTGAGCCCCGCGAAGTGGGTGTGACTGAGGTTGGCGAGCCGGTCGGAGTCGCAGTAGCGCGACGGGCGGGTGTAGAGGATCTCGTCGATGCCCTGGATCTCCGCCTCCGGCGAGGGGGACGCGACCGTGACCCGGTAGTCGACGTGCAGCGTGCCGACCGGAGCCTCGCGGATGCGGTGCAGCCGGCTACCGGACGGGGCGATGAGCTCCTCGGCCTCGACCTCGCGGTCCCCGACGCGGAAGGTCAGCTCCTCCGCGACGTCCGGGTAGTCGCTGCTCACCGCGACCGAGAACACGAGGTGCGCCGGTGCGCTGACCTCCACCTCGAGGTGGCTGGAGGCGTGACGGACGGTCACTCGGCGGTGCCCGGCAGCGTCAGGATCTCCGCGCCGTCGTCGGTGACGACGATGGTGTGCTCCCACTGCGCGACCCGCGACTTGTCGGTGGTCACCACGGTCCAGTCGTCGTCCCAGACGTCGGTCTCGTGCGTGCCGAGGGTGAGCATCGGTTCGATGGTGAACGTCATGCCGGGCTGCATGACGGTGGTCATCCGCGGCTCGTCGTAGTGCAGCACCACGAGGCCGGAGTGGAAGACGCTGTGGACGCCGTGGCCGGTGTAGTCGCGCACGACGCCGTAGCCGAAGCGCTTGGCGTAGGACTCGATGACGCGCCCGATCACCGAGATGGGGCGCCCGGGCCGGACGGCCTTGATGGCGCGGTTGAGCGCCTCGAGCGTGCGCTCGGTCAGGAGCCGCGACTCCTCGTCGACGTCGCCGCAGTAGAACGTGCCGCAGTTGTCGCCGTGGACGCCGTCCTTGTAGGCGGTCACGTCGATCTTGACGAGGTCGCCGTCCTCGAGCCGGCGCAGGTCGGGGATGCCGTGGCACACGACCTCGTTGACCGACGTGCAGATCGACTTGGGGAAGCCGCGGTAGCCCAGCGCCGACGGGTAGGCGCCGTGGTCGAGCATGTACTCGTGCGCGACGGCGTCGAGTTCGTCCGTCGTGACGCCCGGCGCGATGGCCTTGGCCGCCTCGTACATGGCCTCCGACGCGATCCGCCCGGCGACCCGCATCTTCTCGATGGTCTCGGCCGTCTGCACGTCCGAGCCGGTGTAACGCTTCGGCGCCGGCCGCCCGACGTACTCGGGGCGCGGGATGCTCCGCGGCACGTCGCGCAGCGGGGTGATGGGGTGCGGGGTCACGAGGCTCACGATCCGCCAGTCTACTGGCGCGGGCTCAGCCGTCGAAGCGCAGCGACGCCAGGGACCGGTCCACCTCGCGCTGGTTCTCCTCGTGCCCGATGGTCACGCACGAGACGTAGACGGCGAAGCGGTCCTCGTCGTCCGTGGGCACGATGATGATGTCGACGACGTCGCCCTCGATGCCGTTGTGGCGCTGGTTGTTGACGTAGATGTTCGACGTGAGGCGCCAGCCGATGCGGTCGGACACCACGTAGTCCTGGTTGATGAGGATCTCGCGCCGCTCGAAGCCGAAGAACATGCCCGACGACGCCATGCAGGTGACGAACTGCTCCGCGGCCACGCTCATCACGGGGGAGAAGCCGTCGGAGACCTTGATATAGCCGACGTTGACGTTGCTCATCCAGCCCGGCGCGATGTCGCGGATCATGCCGTTGGAGTCGTGCAGCCAGTCGATCCAGGCGGCGCTCTCCACCCAGTCCCGGCCGTCGGGCGTCTCGATGGACAGGCCGCCGCCGTGCAGGCGGCCGTCGACGATCTCGCTGCGCGGGTCCTGCAGGGTGGAGGGGCACTCGATGGGCTCCCCGAAGCCGCTCTCCACCGGTTCGGGCGTGGGCGTCTCTGAGGTTTCGAGTTCGTTCCACTGCGTGCCGGTCGGGCGGGCGGACCGCGGGTCCTCGGGCGTGGCGGCGAACGGGTTGGCGCCGCGCGGGAAGAGGATCATGGCTCCGACGACGGTGGCCACGACGAGCAGGGCGACGACGAGCCACGTCGTCATGCCGCGACCCTGCCGCGGCGGGTCGTCGACCCAGCGTCGGCCGTCCCAGTAGCGCCGACCCTGGGGCGCCGTCGGATCCGCGTACCACCCCGGCTCTGCCATGCGTTCCATCGTAGGTGCTCGCCGGGGCCCCTTCGACACGCTCAGCCGCCCGCCACGCGCGGTTGAAGCATGGGACGACATGCGGAAACGGCGGAGTGCGGGCAGACTGGGGGCATGGATAGGCAGACTGAGTTCGTCCTTCGCTCGATGGAGGAACGCGGCATCCGTTTCGTGCGGCTCTGGTTCACCGACGTGCTGGGGTCGCTGAAGTCGGTCGCCATCGCGCCCGCCGAGGTCGAGGGAGCCATCGCGGAGGGTGTGGGCTTCGACGGCTCGGCGATCGAGGGGTTCGCGCGCGTCTACGAATCGGACATGGTCGCCCACCCGGACCCGTCGACCTTCCAGGTGCTGCCGTGGCGGCAGTCCGGCCGGTCGACCGCCCGGATGCTGTGCGACATCAAGCTGCCGGACGGGTCGCCCAGCTTCGCCGACCCGCGGTTCGTGCTCAAGAGGGCCCTGCAGAAGGCCGGCTCCATGGGCTTCACGTTCTACATCCACCCCGAGATCGAGTTCTTCCTGCTGCGCTCCCTCATGCCGCCGGTCCCGCTGGACGAGGGCGGCTACTTCGACCACACGACGCTGGGCGACGGCACCGACTTCCGTCGTGACGCCATCACGATGCTGGAACAGATGGGCATCTCGGTGGAGTTCAGCCACCACGAGGCGGCGCCCGGCCAGCATGAGATCGACCTGCGCTACGCCGACGCGCTGACGATGGCGGACAACGTCATGACCTTCCGGGTGGTGATCCGCGAGGTGGCGGTGAGCCAGGGCATCCACGCTTCCTTCATGCCCAAGCCCTTCTCGGAGCACCCGGGCTCGGGCATGCACACGCATATGTCGCTGTTCGAGGGCGACACCAACGCCTTCTACGACGCCACCGACGAGTACAACCTGTCGAAGACCGCCAAGCAGTTCATCGCCGGCCTGCTGCGGCACGCCCCGGAGATCACGGCCGTCACCAACCAGTGGGTCAACTCGTACAAGCGGCTCATCGGCGGCGGCGAGGCCCCGTCGTACGCCTGCTGGGGTCGCGCCAACCGGTCGGCGCTCATCCGCATCCCGCAGTTCACGCCCGGCAAGACGTCGTCGGCGCGCATCGAGTACCGGGCCGTGGACGCAGCCGTCAACCCGTACCTCGCGTACGCCGTCATGCTCAACGCGGGCCTCAAGGGCATCGAGGAGGAGTACCCGCTGCCGGAGGAGACCGAGGACGACGTGTGGCGCCTCACCGACCGTGAGCGGCAGGCCATCGGCATCCGGGAGCTGCCGCGGAACCTCGACGAGGCCCTGCGCCTCATGGAGGAGAGCGAGCTGGTCGCCGAAACGCTGGGCGAGCACGTGTTCGAGTACTTCCTGCGCAACAAGCACGAGGAGTTCGCGGCCTACCGCAAGCAGGTCACGCCCTGGGAGCTGGACCGGCACATCCGCGTGATGTGACCGGCCGCGCCCGCCGGGCGGAGGTCAGAGCGGGAAGGCGCGGGCGGCCTCGGCTGCGTGCGCGCCGGACGCGTTGATCCGGGCGTCGCCCCAGGAGAGCCGGCCGGTGGCCAGCCCGACGAACGTCTCCGGCGACATCTCCACGACGTTGGGCGGAGTGCCGCGCGTGTGCACCGGCCCGGTGCCGAAGCCGATCTGCACCGCGGCGTACGGCGGGACGCGCACCTCGATCGTCGGACCCGGGTGGCGTTCGCCCAGCAGGCCGCAGCCGGCCCGGCAGACCGCGGCGAGCAGTTCGCGGGGCAGCGGCTCGGCATCGGCGGCCGCGCGCAGCAGCAGGCGCGTGAGGTCCGGGCGGCGTCGGGCGAGTTCGGCGTCGAGCGCCGGGTCCGCGGCGCCGAGGCGTTCCCGGAGCGCGGCGACGACGGCTGGGGTGGGCTTGAACATGGCCGCCCCAGGATATCCGCCCCTGCAGGGTGCCGCCCGTGGCTAGTCTGGGCCGGTGAGCAGGTACCAGTCGCAGACGGGGGAGTTCGCCCGCCGCGGCTTCGACTCGGCCACGGCCAGCGCCGCGATCTGGGAGAAGTGGCAGCGGCGCATCGACGGTGACCCGCCACTCGACCTGGCCATCTTCGAACCCGTCGCAGACCGGGACCTGGCGCTGGACTCCCTGGAGCGCATCTCGTCGGCGGACCCCGCGCTCTTCGAACGCATCGCGGCCGACCCCGCCTGGCTGGGTCGGGTCGTGCTGGTGCTCGGCGGCTCGTCCGTGCTGGCGCAGACGCTGGTGCGCCACCCGGAGGAGGCCGAGATCCTCCGCGAGGAGCCGGGACCGCGCGGCCGCGACGGGTGGCTGGACTTCTTCACCGCGCGCGTCGGACCCGTCGGCGGCGTCGCCTCCGGCAACGGCGACGCCCTGCGCTTGGCCAACCGCGTCGCGCTCATCGCCATCGCCGCCCGCGACCTCGGTGCCCCGGACCCGCTCGCCATCGCCGACGACATCGCGCGCGAGCTGGCCCACGTCGCCGACGCCGTCCTCGAGCTGTCGCTGGCGTACGCCCGCGCCGAGGTCCCCGGATGGGAGAAGGCCCGACTCGCCGTCCTGGCGCTGGGCAAGACCGGCGCCGAGGAGCTCAACTACATCTCCGACGTCGACGTGCTCTACGTCGCCGAGCCGGCCGACGGCGCGGACGCGGAGGAGGCGGTCACCGTCGCCACCCGGCTCGCCGCAGCCCAGGCTCGGCTCTGCTCCGCCCACACCGCGGAGGGCACCATCTGGCAGGTCGACTCGGCGCTGCGACCCGAGGGCAAGGCCGGTCCGCTGGTCCGCACGCTGGCGAGCTGCCGCGCCTACTACGAGCGCTGGGCGAAGAACTGGGAGTTCCAGGCCATGCTGAAGGCGCGGCCGGCCGCCGGCGACCTGGCCCTCGGCCAGGCGTTCGTCGACCTGGTCTGGCCCATGGTGTGGCAGGCGGGGGAGCGGCCGGAGTTCCTGGCCGAGGTCCGCGCGATGCGCGAGCGCGTCATCTCCCTCATCCCCGCCAAGCAGGCCGAGGTCGAGATCAAGCTCGGCTCGGGCGGGCTCCGCGACACCGAGTTCTCCGTGCAACTGCTGCAGCTCGTGCACGGCCGCGCCGACGAACGGCTCCGCGTGCGGGGGACGTTCTCGGGGCTGCGGGCGCTGGTGGGCAGCGGCTACATCGGCCGCGCCGACGGCGCCGAGATGGCCGACGCCTACCGCTTCCAGCGAGCACTGGAGCACCGCGTCCAGCTGCGACGGCTGCGGCGCACGCACCTCGTGCCCGACGACGAGACGGCGCTGAGCCACGTGGCCAGGTCGCTGGGCCTGACGTCGGACGAGCTGCGGGCCCGGTGGCGCGACTCCACGCGTCGCGTGCGCCGGCTGCAGCAGCGCATCTTCTTCTCGCCGCTGCTCGACGCCGTCAGCCACGTCCCCGCCGACGGCCTGCGGCTGACGCCGGAAGCCGCGACCACCCGCATGCACGCGCTGGGCTTCGCGGACCCGCAGGCGGCGCTGGGGCACATCCAGTCCCTCATCCGGGGCACCGACCGTCGCGCCGAGATCCAGCGGCAGCTGCTGCCCGCGATGCTGGAGTGGTTCGCCGAGGGGCCGAACCCCGACTTCGGCCTGCTGGCCTTCCGGCAGCTGTCCGAGGCGCTGGGCACCACGTCGTGGTACCTGCGGACGCTGCGCGACGAGGGCTACATGGCGCACCGGCTGGCGCGCATCGCGTCGACGAGCCGCTACGTCGTCGACCTGCTCAAGCGCAACCCCGACCACATCCAGATGCTGGCGGGCAACGACGACCTGCGCCCCCGCACCGCCGAGGAGCTGACGGAGGCCATGACGCGGGCGGCCGCCCGCCAGGACGACCCGGACAAGGCCGTCGCGTCCGTGCGGGCGCTGCGCCGGGCGGAGCTGTGCCGCATCGCGCTCAGCGACGTGCTGGGGCTGGCCGACCTGGCCGCCGTCGGCACGGCCCTGAGCGACCTGGCGTCGGCCACCGTCGACGCCGGGTTGCAGGTCGCGCGGCGCCGCGTCACCGCGCCCGAGGTGGGGGTCATCGCGCTGGGCCGGTGGGGCGGCCGCGAGATGGGGTACGCGTCCGATGCGGACTGCATGTTCGTCGTCGCCGACGGCACGGAGGGGGAGGACCTGACACGCGCGACGGAGCTGATCCGCTACGCCACCGAGATCATCGGCAAGCCCGGACCGGACCCGGCGCTGGTCATCGACACGGACCTACGCCCCGAGGGCAAGGGCGGCCCCCAGGCGCGCACGGTGTCGTCGTACGCGGCGTACTACGGGAAGTGGGCCTCCACCTGGGAGGCGCAGATGCTGCTGCGGGCGCGGCCCGGGGCGGGGGACCGGGCGCTCGCCGAGGCGGTCCTCGACGCCGTCGAGGGGTTCCGCTATCCCGAGGGCGGCCTGACCCGTGAGCAGGTGGGCGAGATCCGGCGGCTGAAGTCGCGCATGGAGACCGAACGCATCCCCAAGGGCGTGCCGCGCGAGCGGCACCTCAAGCTCGGGCCGGGAGGGTTGTCGGACGTCGAGTGGACCGTGCAGCTGCTGCAGCTCCGCCACGCCCACGATCACCCCGGGCTGCGGACGACGTCGACGCTGCCGGCGCTGCGGCTGCTGGCGCAGCTCGAGCTCCTGCCACAGGCCCAAGCGGTGCGCCTCGAGGAGGCGTGGGTGCGGGCGAGCTCGCTGCGCGACGCCATTATGCTCGTGCGCGGCCGCGCCGGGGACGCGCTGCCCGCAGACTTCCGTGAGCTCGCCGCGATCTCCGTGCTGCTGGGGTACGGACCAGGGGAGGCCTCCCGGCTCCTCGACGACACCCGCCGCCTCCTGCGCCGAGCCGGCGACGTCGTCGACGCCGTGTTCTGGAAGGGCTGAGCGGGGCCGCCGCGGCCGGGTGCTAGGATCGCCGCAAACGTGTTCCGGGGTCGGTGAAAGTCCGAACCGGCGGTGATAGTCCGCGACCCCCGCGGCCCGCATGGGCCAACGGGTTGACTCGGTGAAATTCCGAGACCGACAGTCAAAGTCTGGATGGGAGGCAACACGCTTGCGCGACGGCGCGCGCACTGAAGGTGCGCGCATTCAGCCGTCGTACCTGCGCGTACCCCGGACCTGACGAAGGACCGGGACGATATGACCCTCGAGGAGCGCCGCAGGGCCCGCAGCCTCGCCCACCTGGGCGTGTGGTCGGCCTATCCCGCGCGCACCCGCCCCTCCGCCGGACGGTGGAAGCCGGCGGCGGCCGCCATCGGCGGCGTGCTGCTGCTGTGGTGGGGGGTCACGGCCGGCGGCCTCATCGCCCCGCTCTACCTGCCCAACCCCCTCGACGTCGTCGCCAGGATGGGCACGCAGCTGACCACCGGCGTCGCCTGGCGCTACCTGGCGCCCACGTTGTGGGCCGCGCTGCTCGGCGCGCTCATCGCGGTCGCGGTGGCCATCCCGCTGGGCGTGGTCATCACGCACTCGCGGCTGTTCGCCGCCGTCGTCGAACCCTTCGTCGCCATCTCGCAGACCGTGCCGCTCGTCGCGATCGCGCCCCTGCTCGTGCTGTGGATCGGCTACGGTACCGTGCCCATCGCGGTCCTGTGCGCCATCATCGCGTTCTTCCCCATGGTCACCACCACGGTCGTCGGCCTACGGTCCCTCGACATGCGCGTCGTCGAGAACGCGCTGCTCGACGGGGCCGGTGCCTGGCAGCGCCTCGTCCACATCGAAGGACCCATGGCCGCGCCCGCCATCCTCGCGGGCGTCCGCGGGGGCGTGGTGCTCACCATGACCGGGGCCGTGGTGGGCGAGCTCGTCATGGGCGGCGCCGGCCTCGGCACGCTCCTCACCCTCACCCGCGAGGCGGCCGACACGGCCGGCCTGTTCGCCGTCGTCGCGTGGATCAGCCTCACCGCCCTCACCCTGCACGGCCTCGTCCACGCCCTGGAACGAGCCGCCGTCGCCCGACTCCAAGGAGAAACCACATGATCAGCCGCCGTTCCGTCCTGCTGGGCGGGCTCGCCGCCGCCGGTGCCACCGGTCTCGCCGCCTGCTCCGGCGCATCGCCGGCCGCGTCGCCGTCCGCCGACGGCAAGCTCACCGTCGGACTCACCTACATCCCCAACGTGCAGTTCAGCGCCTTCTACCTGGGCGTGGCCGAGGGACTGTTCGCCAATCAGGGACTCGACGTGACGCTGCGGCACCACGGCCAGCAGGAGGACGTCTTCGGCGCCGTGCTCGCCCGCGAGGAACACGTGGTGTTCGCGTCCGCGGACGAGGCGATGGTCGCCGCGGCCGCCGGGCAGGACCTGCGCACGTTCGCCACCAGCTACCAGACCTACCCGCTGGAGGTCATGGGCGGAGGCGACCTCGGGCTGTCCGCCGACGACGGGTTGGCCGTCCTCGCCGGCCGGACGCTCGGCATCCCTGGCCACTACGGATCCAGCTACTACGCGGCGCTCGCCGCCATCCACGAGGCGGGACTCACGGAGGACGACGTGACACTGATGGACATCGGCTACACGCAGCTCAGCGCGCTGGCCGCCCGGCAGGTGGACTTCATCATGGGGTTCCGCAACAACGAGCTGGTCCAGCTGCGGGCCCAGGGGGAGTCCGTGCTCTCGATCCCCATCTCGGATCCCGCGTCGCCCCGGCTTGTCGGGCCGAGCCTGGTCACGGTCGGGACCGAGGTGTCCGAGGACGTGCTGGCCGCCGTGGCCCGTGGGATGAAGGAGGCCGAGGAGGCCGTCATCGCGGACCCGGAGGCCGCCCTCGACGCGACGGCGGAGCAGGTGCCGGCGCTGAGCGACCCCGCGCAGCGGGAGTCCGCGGCGCGGGTGTTGGCCGCGACCACCGAGTTGTGGACGCGGGGCGGGGTCGTCGACGTGTCGCTCGACACTGCCGCGTTCGCCCGGATGGCGGAGTTCCTCGTCGAGGCCGGCATCATCGAGCGGGCACCCGAGCAGGCGTACGTCGAGCTGGACCTGTCCTGACGGTGACGACCCTTCGAGACGGCCGGCGCCGCTACGCGGCCGGGCCTCCTCAGGGAGCGATATTTGAGGAGGTCGGCGCGCAGCGCCGATACGGTGACGACCCTTCGAGACGGCCGGCGCCGCTGCGCGGCCGGGCCTCCTCAGGGAGCGATATGTGAGGAGGTCGGCGCGCAGCGCCGATACGGTGACGACCCTTCGAGACGGCCGGCGCCGCTGCGCGGCCGGGCCTCCTCAGGGAGCGATATCGGAGGAGGTCGGCGCGCAGCGCCGATACGGTTACGACCCTTCGAGACGGCCGGCGCCGCTGCGCGGCCGGGCCTCCTCAGGGAGCGATATCGGAGGAGATCGGTGCGCAGCGCCGATACGGTTACGACCCTTCGAGACGGCCGGCGCCGCTGCGCGGCCGGGCCTCCTCAGGGAGCGATATGTGAGGAGGTCGTTGCGCAGCGCCGATCGTCTGCTTCCGGTCCCTGAGGAGATCGGCGCGCTAGCGCCGATCGTCTCGAAGGGTCGTGACGCGACCCTCCCGCAGGCCGGGACCGCGGTCCTCAGATCTCGACGAGCGTACGGCCGTGCCGCGCGCCCGCCAGCAGCTCCTCGCCGGCGGCGATGACCCCTGGGAGCCCCACCCGGTCGGTCATCGCGTCGAGCTGGTCGACGTCGACGCCCCGCGCGAGCACGCGCCACGCGTCGGCGCGGTCCTCGACCCCGGCCCAGACCGAGTCGATGCCCGCCAGGGTGACGCCCCGCAGGATGAACGGCATGACGGTGGCGGGTAGCTCGTGGGACGCGGCCAGGCCGCACGCGGCGACCACGCCGTGCGGCTGGGTCTGCGCGATGGCGTTGGCCAGGATCTGCCCGCCCACGGAGTCGACGACCCCGGCATAGAGCGCCTTCTGCAGCGGCCGCCCCGGCTCGCCCAGCGCCTGGCGCCCGACGATCGAGCTGGCCCCCAGGTCCCGCAGGTAGTCGCCGAACCGGTCCTCGCGGCCGGTCAGCGCAGCGACGTCGAACCCGGCGGCCGCGAGCAGCATCACCGCGACGGACCCCACGCCGCCCGTCGCGCCGGTGACCAGCACCGGGCCCGAGTCCGGCGACACGCCGTCCATGACCAGGCGCAGCACCGCGAGTGCCGCCGTGTAGCCGGCGGTGCCGAGCGCGGCGGCCCGCTCCGGGGTGAGTCCGTCGGGCACGGGGACGGCGAGGTCGGCGTCGGCCCTGGCCAGCTCGGCGTACCCGCCGTGCCTGGTCTCCGAGAGCCCGGCGCCGTTGAGCACCAGCCACTGTCCCGGTGTCCAGCGCTCGTCCGCCGACTCGCCGACGCGGCCGACCAGGTCGATGCCGGCGATGAGCGGCTTCTGCCGGACCACGCCAGGGCGGCCGGTGACGGCCAACGCGTCCTTGTAGTTGAGGTCGGAATAGACCACCTCGACGAGGACGCCCTCGTCGGCGAGGAGTTCCTCGCATCCGTCCTCGAGAGCCACTCCGCTGTCCCGCACCACGATTCCACGCATGACCCCAGCCTAGGGGGTCGCGACGGCGGCTCGGCCCGGGGTCACTCGGCGGCGTGCGCCGCCCGGTCGGCTTCGAGACGCGCCGGCCACCAGATGCGCGGGCCGATGTCGTAGCTGAGCGCGGGCACGAGCAGCGTCCGGACCAGGAACGTGTCAACCAGGACGCCGAATGCCACGATGAAGGCCAGCTGCAGCAGGAAGAGGATGGGCAGGACGGCGAGGGCGGCGAACGTGGCGGCAAGCACCAGGCCGGCCGAGGTGATGACGCCGCCGGTCACTGCGAGGCCGCGGAGGATGCCGGGGCGGGTGCCGTGGACGAGCGACTCCTCCCGCACGCGGGTCATGAGGAAGATGTTGTAGTCGATGCCGAGCGCCACCAGGAACACGAACCCGTAGAGCGGCACCGACGGGTCCGCGCCGGGCAGGTCCAGCACGTGGTTGAACACCAACGCCGCCGTCCCCATGGCCGTGCCGAACGACAGGACCGTGGTGAGGATGAGCAGCACCGGGGCCAGGACGCTGCGCAGCAGCACGATGAGGATGAGCAGGATCACCACCAGCACCAGGGGGATGATGAGGTTGCGGTCGCGGATGGAGGTGTCGCGGGTGTCGATGTTGGTGGCGGTCTCGCCGCCGATCTGCGCTCGGCCGTCGAGGTCTGCGCGGAGGGCGCGGACGGTGTCGCCGGCCTCGTCGCTGTCCGGGGCGTCGGCCAGCGTGGCCAGCAGCATGACCTGGCCTTCGCTGACGGTCGGGGCGGGAGCGGGCGTTCCGGGCGGGCCCAGCGGCTGCACACCGTCGGCCGTCACGGGGGCGGTGCCGGCGGGGGAGTCGGCGGCCACGACGGAGACAGAGTCGACGCCGTCGGAGGACAGGAGCAGGTCGGTGACCTCCTGCAGGCGGGCCTCGTCCGTGAGGACGCGGGCCGGATTGCCGGAGCCGGCCGGGAAGTGCTCGGCGAGCTCGGCCTGACCGTCGCGGGCCTCGGAGGCGCCCAGGACGAACTCGCTGGGCGGCACGCCGTCGGCCTTGAGAGTGGGGACGAACGCGGCCCCCGCGGCGAGGGCGAGCGCGCACGCGACCCAGACGACGCGCGGCCGGGCGGCGACGAGGCGGGCGGCCTGCGCGTAGATGCCGGTGGTGACCTCGGCGTCCTCGTCGCGGTTCGGGTCGAACCGGGGCCGGCGCGGCCAGTACGACGCACGGCCCATGAGGTAGAGCATGCTCGGCAGCAGGGTGAGGGCGGCGAGCATGGCGAAGATGATGCCGATCGCCGCGACGGGGCCCAGGGAACGGCTGGAGCCGAGGTCGCTGAGGAGCAGACACATCAGGCCGGCGATGACCGTGCCGCCGGAGGCGAGGATCGGCTCGACGACACCCTTGAGGGCCGCGCGCGTGGCGTCGGCCTTGGACGCGCGGCGCTTGAGCTCCTCGGCGTAGCGGGCGGTGTAGAGCAGCGAGTAGTCGGTGGCGGCGCCGATGACCAGGATGAAGAGGATGCCCTGCGTCTGCCCGGTCAGGGTGACGATCTCCGCCTTGGCGAGCCACCAGTTGGCCAGCAGCGCGACCGCGAGTGCGAACAGGCTCGTCGCCAGCACAGCGAAGGGCAGGATCAGCGAGCGGTACACCACCAGCAGGATGACGAGCACCACGGCCAGTGCCACGGCCAGGAGCAGGCCGTCGATGCCGCTGAAGGCCTCGGTGATGTCGGCGGTGAACCCGGCCGGGCCCGTGACATAGGTGGTCACGCCGTCGGGCAGGCCCTCGGGCAGGTCCTCGCGGATGACGTCGACCACCTCGGCGATGCTGGCCTCGGCGTCGACGCCGGCGAACACCTGGGCCGCCAGCCCGTCTTCCGAGGGGATGAGCGGGGAGACCGACTCGACGCCCTCGATGTCGGCCAGCGTCGCGGCGCGCTCCTGCAACTCGGCCAGGACGTCAGGGGTGAGGGCGTCGTCGCTGGAGAACAGCACGATCGCGGGCAGCGTCGAGGAGTCGACGAAGTCAAGGTAGCGGTCGCCGACGACGGTGGCCTCCGCGCTGGTGGGGAGGAACGTCGACTGGTCGTTCGTGGCCACCTCCTCGATGCGGCCGAAGTAGGGGCCGCCGATCCCCGCCGCGGCGAGCCAGGTGAGGATGAGGAGGACGGGGATCGCGAGGCGCGCGAGACGGGTCGTGGACACGGGCTCAGCCTAGGGGCGCGTGGCGGGGTCGCGGGTGGTCGCGGGGTCGGCCGAACGGTTGATGTCGCGGGGGCCGTCGAACCAACGCCCTCCCCGCGACGGCGACATCATCACCCCGCGACGGCGACGCCACCACCCCGCGACAGCGAAAGTCCCCGCCCTGCCGAGGCAGAGCGGGGACTTCCAGCCGGTCAGCGATCAGATCGCGTAGTACAGCTCGAACTCGTGCGGGTGCGGGCGCATCGCGATGGCCTGGATCTCGGCGCGCTTGAGCTCGATCCACGTCTCGATGAGGTCCGGGGTGAACACGTCACCGGCAAGCAGGAACTCGTGGTCGGCCTCGAGGTTGTCGAGCACCGCGCCCAGCGTGCCGGGGACGGTGGGGACCTGGGCGTGCTCATCCGGGGGCAGCTCGTAGAGGTCCTTGTCGATCGGCGCCATCGGCTCGATCCGGTTCTGGATGCCGTCGATGCCGGCGAGCAGCATCGCCGCGAACGCCAGGTAGGGGTTCGACGACGGGTCGGGGCAGCGGAACTCGATGCGCTTGGCCTTCGGGTTCGACCCGGTGATCGGGATGCGGATGCAGGCGGAGCGGTTGCGCTGCGAGTACACCAGGTTGACGGGAGCCTCGAAGCCGGGGACCAGGCGGTGGTAGGAGTTCACCGACGGGTTGGTGAACGCCAGCAGCGACGGCGCGTGCTTGAGCAGGCCGCCGATGTACCAGCGGGCCAGGTCGGACAGGCCGGCGTAGCCGTTCTCGTCGTAGAACAGCGGCTTGCCCTCGTTCCAGATGGACTGGTGGCAGTGCATGCCCGAGCCGTTGTCGCCGAAGATGGGCTTGGGCATGAAGGTCGCGGTCTTGCCGGCGGCCCACGCGGTGTTCTTGACGAGGTACTTGAACTTCATGACGTCGTCGGCGGACTTCAGCAGCGTGTCGAAGCGCCAGTTGATCTCGGCCTGGCCGGCGGTGCCCACCTCGTGGTGCGCGCGCTCGACCTCGAGGCCCGCAGCCTCCATGTGGCGGACGATGTCGTCGCGCAGGTCGCCGAAGTGGTCGACCGGGGCCACCGGGAAGTAGCCGCCCTTGTACTTCACCTTGTAGCCGCGGTTGCCGCCGTCCTCGACGCGGCCGGTGTTCCAGGCGCCGGCCTCCGAGTCGATGTGGTAGTACGACGAGTTCGCGGTGGTCTCGAAGCGGATGTCGTCGAAGACGTAGAACTCGGCCTCAGGCGCGAAGAAGGCGGTGTCACCGATGCCGGTCGACGCGAGGTACGCCTGCGCCTTACGGGCGATGTTGCGCGGGTCGCGCGAGTACGGCTCCTTCGTCAGCGGGTCGTGGACGAAGAAGTTGACGTTGAGGGTCTTGGACTTGCGGAAGGGGTCCACGTACGCGGTGGTCGGGTCCGGCATCAGCGCCATGTCCGACTCGTGGATCTTCTGGAAGCCCGTGATCGACGACCCGTCGAACCCCAGTCCATCCTCGAACACCTCCCGCCCGAACGACGACGCCGGGACGGTGAAGTGCTGCATGACCCCGGGCAGGTCGCAGAAGCGGACGTCGACGGTCTCGATGCCTTCGTCCTTGATGTAAGCCAGCAGGTCGTCTGCGCCTTGGAACATGGGCGTTCTTCCTTCAATGTCGGGTGATCGTGAGAGTGACTCTAGGCAACGTTATGTGCTCGACAGTTGCCGCCGCGTAACGGCACTGTTACAGCTTCCCCGGATCGGCAGGGTCACCGGGTTAGTCTCGGCATGGAAGACGCGGCGATGACGAGCATGCCCACCACCAGGGCCGCCAGCAGCGACACCCCGACCCACGTGGAGCCGGACACCTCCGTGTTGCCGGTGACGTCGAGCACCGCCTCGGTGGCCCAGGTCATGGGCAGCACGCGCGCGACGGCGGCCAGCGCGTCGGGCATCTGGTCGACGGGCGCGAACAGGCCGCAGAGGAACAGCTGGGGCCCGATGAACAGCGGCATGAACTGGACGGCCTGGAACTCGGTGCGGGCGAAAGCGCTGGCCAGCAGCCCGAACGACACCCCCACCAGCGCATCGAGCAGCGAGATCAGCAGCAGCACCCACAGCGGCCCATCGATCTCCACGCCGTAGACCCACAGCACGAACGTCGCGAGCAGAGACGCCTGCAGCACGCCCAGCGCGCCGAACACCAGTCCGTACGACGCCAGCAGGTTCCACCGGCTCAGCGGCGTGGTGAGCAGGCGCTCCAACGTGCCACTCGTGCGTTCGCGCAGCATCGTGATGGAGGTGACGAGGAACATCAGCATCATCGGCAGGACCGCGAGCATCGTCGGACCGATCTGGTCGAACGCGGACGGCGCGCCTGGTGGGGTGGGCAGGTCGATCATCACGAAGTAGAGCAGGGAGATGAACACCACCGGCAGGAACATCACGAGCGCGATGGTCCGCGGGTCGGCGTGCAGCTGCGCGACGATGCGGCCGACGGTGGCAAGGGGGCGGCCGCGCCGGGCGACGGCGGCGTGCTGTGCGGGAGCGGCGTGCCGCGGCGCGCTCATGCGCCGGCCTCCGCCCGCACGAGCGTCAGGAACGCGGCCTCGGGGGTCGGGGCGCCGGTGCGCTCCTGCAGGTCGTCCATGGGGCCGTCTGCGAGGAAGTGGCCGTCGCGCATGAGCAGGACCGAGTCGCACCGCGTCGCCTCGTCCATCACGTGGCTGGAGACCAGCAGCGTCGTCCCGGACTCGGCGAGCCCGCGGAAGTGGGACCACAGCGACTCGCGGGTCAGCGGGTCCAGGCCGACGGTGGGCTCGTCCAGGATCAGCACCTCGGGGCGGCCGACCAGCGCGCAGGCGAGCGACGCGCGGCTGGCCTCACCGCCCGACAGGGTTTCGACGCGCCGCCCCGCCCGGTCGCCGCAGCGACGGGACGGGACGCCGTCGGGAGCCTCAGGCGGAGAACTGCGGCCGCGCCGAGTAGGTGGCCTCGTCGAGGATGCCCTCGCGCTTGGCGACGACGGCAGGCACGAGCGCCTGGCCGGTGACGTTGAGCGCGGTGCGGCCCATGTCGACGATCGGCTCGACGGCCAGCAGCAGGCCGACGCCCTCGAGCGGCAGTCCGAGCGTCGACAGGGTCAGCGTCAGCATGACGGTCGCGCCGGTGGTTCCGGCGGTGGCCGAGGAGCCCAGTACCGCCACGAACGCGATGAGCAGGTAGTGCGTGAGACCCAGGTCGATGCCGTAGAACTGTGCGACGAAGATCGACGCCAGGGCCGGGAACACCGCGGCGCAGCCGTCCATCTTCGTGGTCGCGCCCAGCGGCACGGCGAAGCTGGCGTACTGACGCGGCACCCCGACGTTGCGCTCGACGACCTGCTCGGTGACCGGCATGGTGCCCATCGAGGAGCGGGTGACGAAGCCCAGCGAGATGGCCGGCCACACGTTGCGGTAGAACTCACGCACGCCCAGGCCGTGGAACTTGAGGATGGCCGGGTACACGACGGCCCACACGATGATGAGGCCGATGTAGAGGGCGGCGACGAACGTGCCGAGCGACGCCAGCGAGGACCAGCCGTAGGTGGCCACGGCGCGGCCGATGAGGGCGGCGGTGCCGATGGGGGCGAGCCGGATGATCCACCACAGCACCTTCTGGATGACCGAGAGCGCGGACTCCATGAAACCGACGAAGGGCGCGGCCTTGTCGCCGACCTTGACCGCCGCGATCCCGAAGAGGATCGAGATGAGCAGGACCTGCAGCACGGAGAAGCTGGGCGACGCGGCGAAGCCGGACTCGGCGTCGCCGGAGATCCGCACGCCGAGGCCGAAGATGTTGTTGGGGATCAGGCCGGTGAGGAAGGCGGTCCACGAGCCGACGCGGCCGGGCGCGGCCGCCGCCTCAGCGTCGACGCCGGCGGTGAGCCACGGCGAGGAGATGAGGCCGACGCCGATGCCGACGATCACGCTGGCCAGAGCCGTGATGGCGAACCAGATGAGCGTCTGGACCGCCAGCCGGGCGGCGTTGGTGACCTCGCGCAGGCGGGCGATCGACGAGATGACGGCCGTGACGACGAGCGGGACGACCAGGAGCGTCAGGAGGCTGACATACGCGCCGCCGACCTCGTAGAGCAGCCCGGCGAGCCAGTTGCGCTCCTCGCCGTCGGGGCCGATGGCCACGGCGATCAGGCCGAGGACGACGCCGGCGACCAGGCCGACGACGATCTGGAAGCCGAGGTTGGTGTAGAAGGGCTTGCGCGGCGGGGCGGTCGTTTCGGGCGCGCGCTCAGAACTGATGGTTGACATGGTTTTCCTCTGCTGGGTGTGCGGAAGTGGGGTCGCGGCGGAGCGGGTCAGCGACAGCCGCTGACCGTGACGCGACACAGGTCAACCCAGAGGCGACCGACGAGCACAGGCATGCGCATACCCTCCCACGGTGTCTCGGCTAGGAGCAACATCGTTCGCCGACGGCACAACGGGCGAGCGCTGCTAGGCTCGCGGCCGTGACCGCCGCGCCCGTCGACCATCCTGGAGCCTCGCTCGGGCTCCCGCCCTCCGGCCCCGGATCCCTCGCCTCGTGGCGGGCGCGCGTGGCAGCCATGATCGGCGACTGGGCCGCCAGCATGATCGTTGCCATCGCCCTGTTCGGGTTCGACGTCATGACGGGTTCCGGCTGGGAGTCGTTCATGATCCTCGCGGTGTACTTCGTCGAGGCCAGCCTGCTGACGGCGCTCGCGGGTGGGTCGTTCGGGCAGCTGATCGCGCGGATCGGCATCGTGAGGGTCGACGGCGGGCCGCTCGGCTGGTGGCGCCCCGCCGTGCGCACCGCGCTGAAGTGTCTGGTGATCCCCGCCATGGTGGTCGGCGCCGAGCGGCGGGCCCTGACCGACCTGCTCCTGGGCACCGTCGTCGTCAACCGCCGCTGACGGCCGCCCCTGCCCCCGATCCCTGAGGAGATCGGCGCGGAGCGTCGATCGTCTTTCCCGGTCCCTGAGGAGATCGGCGCGCAGCGTCGGCAGCCTTTCCCGGTCCCTGAGGAGATCGGCGCGCAGCGTCGATTGTCTTTCCCGATCCCTGAGGAGATCGGCGCGGAGCGTCGATCGTCTCTCCCGATCCCTGAGGAGATCGGCGCGGAGCGTCGATCGTCTCGAAGGGTCGTTACTCTCGCTTTCGATCAGTCTCGTGCGAACGGCTGGCGCCCCGTCGCGCCAGCCGACTCACCTCGTCGAACCGTCCCGCGATGAGTGCCGCCTTCTTGGCGCGACTCCATCCGTGCAGCCGACGTTCCATTGCGTACGCCTCGCCGATGTTGTCGAACTCCTGGGCCCACACCAGCTTGACGGGAAGTCGCTTGGCCGTGAAACGGGACCCGGAGCCGATCCCGTGCTCCCACGCCCGTTGATCCAGGTCCCGCGCCGAGCCCACGTAGTAGAAGCCGTCTGCGCATTCGAGGATGTAGGTCCATGCCATGCCCGTCATGTCACCAGGGACGAAGGGCAGTTCGGACCCCTTCCGATGTCGTGTGGATAACAGCGCGTAGTGCGAACTCGAGTCTGTGGGAAATGAAACGTGACGACCCTTCGAGACGGCCGTCGCTGCGCGACGGGCCTCCTCAGGGAGCGGGGGTCACGGCCGTCGCTGCGCGACGGGCCTCCTCAGGGAGCGGGGGTCACGGCCGTCGCTGCGCGACGGGCCTCCTCAGGGAGCGGGGTGGACGGCCGTCGCTGCGCGACGGGCCTCCTCAGGGAGCGATAGCTCTTCAGTCGGCGGTCTCCAGCCACGCCTCCTCGAGACGCTCGTGGCGCGCCTCGGCGTCGCGCAACTGCGCATCCAGCTCGGCCAGGCGGGCGAAGTCCGTGGCCGCCTCCGCCATCGTCGCGTGCAGCCGCTCGATCTCGGCGGCGACCTTCTCCAGCTGTCCCTCGATGCGGGCCAGGTCCTTCTTCCGCTGCCGCTCCGCGGCGGCGTCGGAGCGGGACGCCTCGACGGCGGCCCCTCCCGGACGCGAACCGGCGGCAGCCTTCGACCGCGCCCGGCGGTCGAGATACTCGTCGACCCCGCCCGGCAGCAGCACGCAGGACCCGTCCCCGAGCAGCGCGTAGGTGTAGTCGGTGATGCGCTCGAGGAAGTAGCGGTCGTGGCTGACGACGATGAGCGTCCCCGGCCACCGGTCGAGGTAGTCCTCGATGACGGTGAGGGTGTCGATGTCGAGGTCGTTGGTGGGCTCGTCGAGGATCAGCACGTTCGGCTCCGCGAGCAGCAGGCGCAGGAACTGCAGCCGACGCCGCTCACCGCCGCTGAGGTCGCCGATGCGGGCCACCAGTTTGTCGCCGGTGAAACCGAATTCCTCCAGCAGCGACGACGCGCTCGCCTCGCGACCGGTCGCGAGCTTCGTCTCCTCCTTGAGCCGCTTGACGGACTCCAGCACGCGGTCCTCGTCGTCCAACTCGCCCACGGTCTGCGACAGGTAGCCGAGCCGCAGCGTCTTGCCGCGCCTGACCTTGCCGCCCTGCGGGGAGCGGTCCCCGGAGAGCAGGTCCAGCAGCGTGGTCTTGCCGGCGCCGTTGACGCCGACCAGCCCGATGCGGTCGCCCGGCCCGATCGACCACGTGAGCCGGTCCAGCAGCGTCCGATCATCGACGGCGTACTGGACGTTGATGAGGTCGAACACGTCCTTGCCGAGGCGGGTGACCGCGAACTGCTGCAGGGCCAGCTTGTCGCGGGGCTCGGGCTCGTCGGCGATGAGCACGTTGGCGGCGTCGATGCGGAACTTCGGCTTCGAGGTGCGTGCCGGCGCGCCGCGCCGCAGCCACGCCAGCTCCTTGCGGGCGAGGTTCCGCCGCCGCGACTCGTTGGCCGCCGCCTGACGCTGCCGTTCGACGCGCGCCAGGACGTACGCGGCGTAACCACCCTCGTAGGCGTCGACCACGCCGTCGTGCACCTCCCAGATCCGGGTGCAGATGGCGTCGAGGAACCAGCGGTCGTGGCTGACCACGAGCATCGCCAGTCCGGCGCGGGTCCGCGCCTGCAGGTGTGTGGCGAGGAACGCGATGGCCTCGACGTCGAGGTGGTTGGTCGGCTCGTCGAGGACGATGAGGTCGTGGTGGCCGAGCAGCACCGCGACGAGGCCCACCCGCCGCCGCTCGCCGCCCGACAGGGTGGCGAGCCGGCGGTCGAGGTCGAGGTCGGCCACGAGGGCTTCGACGACGGCGCGCTTGTCGGCGTCGGCCGCCCACACGTGGTCGGGCTCACCGTCGACGATCCAGTCCCGGATGGTCTGGGCGTCGTCGCCGATGGTGGCCTGCGTGAGCACGCCTATCGACGAGTTGGTCGCGACCGTGACGCGGCCGGAGTCCGGCTCCAGTTCGCGGGTGAGGATCCGCAGCAGCGTGGTCTTCCCGTCGCCGTTACGGCCGACGACGCCGATAACCTCGCCGGCGCCCAGTCCGAGGGACACGCTGTCGAGCAGGATGCGGGTCCCGAAGCCGTGGCTGACGCCTTCGAGGTTGACGAGATTGGCCACGGATCAGCGGCCGCGCATCGCGGACCGGGCGCCCTTCATCTGGATCGGCCCGCGCGGAATCGGTGCTTTCGGCCGCATCGCGTCGAGCGCACGCAGCCGCTGGTTCACCTCGGTGATCTTGGCGGCCGACAGCTTGTTCGGCAGCTTCTTGATGTGGTCGGCGAGCTTGTCGAGCGGGATCTGGCCGGAGCCCTTGCCCATCTGCACGATGATGACGTCCACGCCGTAGGCGACCTGCTCGTGCTTCTTCTTCTCGCTGGCCAGCAGCGGCTTGAGCCGGCCGGGGTCGCCCTCGCCGATGAGCACGAGGCCGCCGGGGCCGAGCGTGCGGTGGACGGCGTCCAGCTGCCGGGTGGCGGTGATGACGGGGGTGGAGATCCACTTCTTCGGCAGCATCTGCAGGGCCACCTCCGCCGAGCCGGCCTGCCCGTCGAAGCGACGGTAGACGGCCTTGCGGGCACGCAACGTGAACACCGACAGCGCGCCGAGCACGCCGGCCGAGATGCCGACGATGCCCCACACGATCCACGCCTCGAGCACGATGCCCAGGATCAGCAGCGCCAGGAACGGCACGACGAAGCCGGCCAGCATCAACCACGGCAGCACGGTGTCGTACTGCACGGTGATCCGGTACGTCTCACGCAGCTGCCGCCACCAACCCCAGTCGGCCGGATTGGTGGAATTCTTCTTCGCGAGCTTCGCGGCCTTCAGCTCCGCCTTCTGCTTGGCCGCCAGGGCCTTGGCTTTTTCGCTGGCCATCGATCTACTCCGTCTCAACCTTCATCATGCGGGCATCCATCGCGGTGCGGTACAGGCGACCGGCGCGGTAGGAGGACCGGACCAGCGGCCCGGACAGCACGCCAGAATATCCGATCCCTCTCGCCTCCTCCGCCAGGTCCTCGAACTCCTCGGGCGTGACCCACCGGTCGATCGGGTGGAGGGTCGCGTTGGGGCGCAGGTACTGGGTGATCGTGATGAGCTCGGCGCCGGCGTCGTACAGGTCCCGCAGCGCCTGGCTGATCTCCTCGCGGGTCTCGCCCATGCCGAGGATGAGGTTGGACTTGGTCACCAGCCCGGCCTCCCGCGACATCGTCAGCACGCGCAGCGACCGGTCATAGCGGAAGCCGGGCCGGATGCGCTTGAAGATCCGCGGCACGGTCTCGACGTTGTGCGCGAACACCTCAGGGCGGGCCTCGAACAGCTGGTCCAGCAGCTCGGCCTTGCCGGAAAAATCGGGGGCGAGCATCTCGACGCCCACACCGGGGTTGAGGGCGTGGATCTGGCGGATGGTTTCGGCATACAACCAGGCGCCCTCGTCGGGGAGGTCGTCGCGGCAGACGCCGGTGACGGTGGCGTAGCGCAGCCCCATCTTCCTCACCGACGCCGCGACCCGCAGCGGCTCCGACGGGTCGTACCCCTCGGGCTTGGCCGACTCGATCTGGCAGAAGTCGCAGCGGCGCGTGCACTGGTCTCCGCCGATGAGGAAGGTGGACTCGCGGTCCTCCCAGCACTCGTAGATGTTGGGGCAGCCGGCCTCCTGGCACACGGTGTGGAGGTCGCCGTCGCGCACGATGTTCTGCAGGTCCGAATAGTTGGGGCCCATCTTGGCGGTGGTGCGGATCCACGACGGCTTCCGCTCGATCGGGGTCTCGGCGTTCTTCGCCTCGACACGGAGGAGGCGACGTCCATCGGGCTGCACTGCGGTCACCCGGACAGCCTACCCCGGCCGTTCGGGAACCCCCTGATCGCGACGTTAGGCTGAGCGGGTGCTCAGACCCGCCACCCCGCAGACGTCTGGGCTGTTGCTCCTGGTGGTGGCCGGGGTCGCGTGGGGGACGTCGGGCACGCTGGGAACGCTGCTCAACCGCGCCTCGGGGCTCGGGTTCCTGCCCGTGGCTGGCTACCGGATCCTCATCGGAGGGCTGCTGCTGCTCGCGGCGGCCGGTCTCACGGGCCGCGTCCGGCTGCCGCGACACCGATCCGGGCGGCTGCGGGTGCTGGCGATGGCCGCCTGCGCCGCGTTCGCGGCCATCAGCCTGCTGGGTGCGCGTCCGGAGCGAGACTACGACGACGCCACCGGGTCCGGTCTGGCCTTCCTGCTCGGCGGGGCCGTGGTGCTGGCGGTGGCCCTGGCGACGGGGGAGCGGGTGACGATCGACCCGGCCCCGGGCGCCGTCGCGCTGGTGGTGGCCCTCGGGCTCATCCCGTCGGCCGTCGCCTACCTGGCCTACCTGAGGGGGCTGCGGACGCAGAGCTCCACGACCGGGGTGATGGTCGCGCTGCTCGAGCCGCTGACAGGGGCGGCGCTCGCGTTCCTGGTGTTGGGGGAGCGGCTCGGCCCCACGGGGCTGGCGGGCGCCGTGCTGCTGCTGGCCGCCGTCGTCCTGGCATCCCTGCGGCCGGGTGTCCCGGCACACGCCGCGGAGTGACTCAGTCGAGCAGCGGGGTCAGCGCCCGGGTGAGGGGGTCGCGGAGGTCGTCGGCGACCCCGGTCACGGTCCAGTCCCCGCCCAGTTCTTCGACGATCGACGTCACCCCTGCGTCGGCGATGCCGCAGGGGATGATGTTGCCGAAGCGCTCGGCGGAGCTCAGCACGTTGAGCGCGAAGCCGTGCATGGTGGTCCGCCGCGCCACCCGGACGCCGATGGCGCAGATCTTGCGCTCCGGGCGGCCCTCGCCCGCCGCCAGCCACACGCCCGTGCGGCCGTCGACGCGGCCGGTCTCCAGGCCGTAGCCGGCCAGCAGGTCGATGACGGCGGCCTCCAGCGCACGGACGTAGTCGACGACGCCCACGCCGTCGCGCAGCCGGACGATCGGGTAGCCCACCAGCTGGCCCGGCCCGTGGTAGGTGATCAGCCCACCGCGGTCCACATCGATGACCGGCGTGCCGTCCTGCGGCCGCTGCTCCGGGGTGGTGCGCCGGCCGGCCGTGTAGACGGGGGCGTGCTCGACGTAGATGATCCGGCCGGGGGCGCCCGCCGCGACGGCCTCGTGCAGCTCGCGCTGCCGCTGCCAGGTCTCCTCGTAGTCGGCGTGATACTCGCCCAACCCCCGGTACTCGAACGCCACCATGGGCCCGATGGTAGCGCCGCCGTCAGACGAGGGCCGCGGCCAGCGTGACCAGCGGCGGTGCCAGCAGCAGGGCCGGCAGCAGGTCACCCACCGGGATCTGCTTGAGGTCCAACAGCCGCAGGCCGAGCGCCAGCAGCACGACGCCGCCAGTCGCGGTGAGCGCATCCACCTGGGCGGTGGTGAGCACGTCGCCGACGAAGTAGCCGACGGCGGTCAGCGATCCCTGGATGAGCGCGACGGCGCCGGCGGACGCCAGGACCCCCCAGCCGAGGGTCGACGCGAACGCCATGGCGGCGAAGCCGTCCAGCACGGACTTGACCAGCAGCTGGTCGGCGCCGCGCCCCAGCCCGTCGGACAGGGAGCCCAGGATGGCGAGCGGGCCGACGCAGAACAGGAGCGTCGCGGTGACCATGCCGTCCACGAAGCGCGCCGCGTCCCCGGACGCGGTGAAGCGGGCGCGTACCCAGCCCGCCCCCTGCTCGAGCCGGTCCTCGACGCGCAACCACGACCCGAGCAGCGCCCCGACGAGCAGGGCGGCCAGGACGACGAGCATGGCCGCGCCGTCGACCGCCTCGCGCAGCGCCTCAGAGTTCATGGCCACCACCGACATGCCGCCCAACACCAGCGTGACGAGCCCGAGGACCGCGGTCACCGTCGACTTGGTGGTCTCCGGGATCCGGTTGCCCAGGGCTATCCCGATGAGAGACCCCACCACGACGGTGATGACGTTGACGACGGTCCCGGCTCCGATGAACACGCCCGCCATCCAACCAGATGGGGCAGGCTGAACCACACACGGGTCCACCTAGTTTGTCTCAGGTTTGTCTAACCTTTAGGCTGGCGGGCGACGGCGACGGGAAGGAGCGGGCATGCGACGATTCCTCGCCGAGCCGCGCGCGTTCCTGGCCGCCGCGCTGCTGCACCCCGTGGAGCGCACCCGGGTCGAGACCCCCGGCCAGCGGCTGCGGCGGCTCGTCGTCGTCGCCCTGACGATCGTCGCCGGCGCGGTGGCGCTGGGGTTCGCGCTGGCGATCCCGCCGGGCGAGAGCGAGTTCTACCTGGCCACCGTGGGCGTCGCCGCGCTGTGGGTCGTGGGCGCGCTGGCGTCGGGCCCGCTGTATCTGGGGGAGGGGCGCGCGCGCGACGGCGGCCGCAGCCGCGGCGTCGTCCAAGGCGTGCTGCTCGGCCTCATGCTGCTGGGTGTCTTCCTCGCCGGAGCTCTCGTCGTGGACCGGATCCCGCTCCTGGCGGCGCCCGTCGAGGACCTCCTCGACCACGCCCGCTTCGGCTCCCTGTGGATCGTCGCGCTCATCACGGCCGTCAACGGCGTGGCGGAGGAGTTGTTCTTCCGCGGCGCGGTCTATGCGTCGCTGCCCCGCAGCGTCAACGGCATCGGCTCCACCGCCCTGTACGCCGCCTCGACGCTGTTCACCGGCGTCCCCCTGCTGACCTTCGCCGCGATCTGCCTCGGACTGCTCACGGCCGCGCAACGCCGCGTCACCGGCGGGGTTCTCGGGCCGATTGCCTCACATCTCACGTGGTCACTCGGCATGCTGTTCCTATTGCCGCCAACGCTCGCCCTGGGAGGCTGACGTGCCCCGCACCGCACTCGTTACCGGCGCCACCGGATACATCGGTGCCGCGCTCGTACCCGTCCTCCTCGACGCCGGCTGGCACGTCCGCGTGCTCGCCCGGTCGCCACAGAAGCTCGATCCCGCCTGGCGGGACCGCGTCGAGGTGGTCACCGGGGACGCGGCCGACTTCGCCGACGTCGTGCGGGCCCTCACGGGCGCCGACGTCGCGCATTACCTGCTCCACTCCATGGACGGCAAGGGCGACTACCGGGCCCGTGACCGGGAACTGGCGGCCACCTTTGCCGAGGCCGCCCGCGACGCCGCCGTCGGCCGGATCGTCTACCTCAGTGGGCTGCACCCGCGCGGCCCGCTGTCGGACCACCTGGCCTCGCGCGTGGAGGTCGGGGAGATCCTCCTGGGCTCCGGGGTGCCGACGGCCGTGCTGCAGGCGGGGGTGGTGCTGGGCGCCGGCTCGGCCTCGTTCGACATGCTGCGCCACCTCACGGAGCGGCTGCCGGTGGCGGTGGGGCCGCGCTGGCTGCGCAACCGCATCCAGCCCATCGCCGTCGACGACGTGCTGTTCTACCTGCGCAGCGCCGCCGACCTGCCCCCGGAGGTCAACCGCACCATCGACGTCGGCATGGACGAGCGCATGACGTACGTCGACATGATGCGCCGCTACGCCCAGGTGACCGGCCTGCGCCCGCGGCACATCTGGACCCTGCCCGTGCTCACGCCCGGCCTCGCGTCGCACTGGGTCGGCCTGGTCACCCCCGTGGACGCCGGGATCGCCCGGCCGCTGGTCGGCAGCCTCATCCACGACGCCGTCAAGGACGACGACGACGCCCGCACCCTGCTCGGGGAGCCGCCCGGCGGCACCGTCGGTTTCGACGAGGCCGTCCGGCGTGCCACGGCCGGCATCGATCCGCACTGGTGGAGCCGGACGCTGCGCGGCGGCGTCGCGGGCTTCGGCCTCTCGGCCGGTTTGGCGGTGGCCTCCACAATCCTGTCGGTCACCATCGCTAGGCTCGTGCGCGATCGGCGAAGGGGGGAAGCCGCATGATCGACGACCGTCTGACTCAGGCGTTCGACAGGGGGGCCAAGCGCTACGACCTGCTGGTGGCGCTCAACCCGGGTTACCACCGCGAGCTGCGCCGCGCCGCGGAGGCGCTGATCGGCCGGGTCGGTGAGCGGGAAGGACTGCGGCTGCTGGACCTGGCCTGTGGGTCCGGGGCGTCGACGCAGGCGCTGCTCAACGCGTCGCCGCCTGGCACCGAGATCCTCGGCCTCGACGCGTCGCGCGGGATGCTGGCGCAGGCGCGGGCCAAGCACTGGCCGGGCCGCGTCACGTTCGACCAGGCGCGGGCCGGCGAGATCGACCTCGACCGCATCGACGGTGGCCGCGACGGGATCCTGACCTGCTACCTCTTCCGCAACGTGCCGGAGGAGGACCGGGACCGGGCCGTGGCGGAGGTGTTCGCGCTCCTGAGGCCGGGCGGCTGGCTCGTCGTGCAGGAGTACTCCGTCGCGGGGGACCCGGCGGCCGCCTTCGTCTGGGACGCCGTCAGCCGCGGCGTGATCATCCCGCTCGGATCGGTGCTCGACGGCGGCCCAGAGCTCTACCGCTATCTGCGCCGCAGCGTCCACGACTTCGATTCCGTCGACCGGTTCATGCAGCGGCTCGCCGCCGCCGGCTTCGTCGACATCGCCCACCGCACCGCCGCCGGGTGGCAGCGCGGCATCCTCCACACCTTCGTCGCCCACAAGCCCGAGGAGCACGCATGAGCCAGTACCCCGGCCGAGACCGCCGCGCCGTCCGACATCGCGGCCCCTCCGGAACGCCGCGCGTGCGGGACCCCCGCACGGCGCTGGTGGTCGGCGGGGGAATCGCGGGCCTGACGGCCGCCACGGCGCTCGCGGAGCGCGGCGTGGGGGTCACGCTGCTGGAGTCCGGGGATCGGCTCGGCGGCAGGGTGGCCGCCTGGCCGCTGGACGACGGCCGCACCATGAGCCGCGGTTTCCATGCCTTCTTCCGCCAGTACTACAACCTGCGCGGGCTGCTCGCGCGGATCGATCCGCAGCTCGGGTTCCTCGTGCCGATCGAGGACTACCCGCTCCAGCGCCCCGACGGCCTGCGGGACTCCTTCACCGGGCTGGCAACCACCCCACCCTGGTCCGTCATGCAGTTCGTGCTGCGCAGCCCCTCCTTCACCCTGGGCTCGCTGGCCAAGGTCGACGTGGCGGCCGCGCTGGAACTGCTGCGGGTCCGGTTCCGCGACACCTACTCCGCCTACGACGGCGAGTCCGCCGCCCAGTTCCTCGACCGCCTCCGCTTCCCGCCGGACGCCCGCGACCTCGCGCTGGAGGTCTTCGCCCGCTCCTTCTTCGCCGACCCCCGCGAGTTCGCGGCCGGGGAGCTCGTCGCCATGTTCCACACCTACTTCATGGGCTCGGCCGAGGGGCTGCTGTTCGACGTGCCCGACGACGACTACGACACCGCCCTGTGGGCGCCGCTCGGCCGGCACGTGGCCGGTCTGGGCGTGGACGTGCAGCTCGGCCGCACCGTCGAGTCCATCGGGCTGGCCCAGGGGTCCGCCTGCGTCGTCGTCGACGGCGAGCAGCTCGACGCGGACGCCGTCGTGCTCGCCACCGACCCGCGCAGCAGCCGGGCCCTCATCGGCGAGCTGGGCGGCTCCGGGCTGGGCGGCTGGCAGCGTCGCGTGGCGGGGACGGTCAACGCGCCGCCGTTCGTCGTCGTGCGGCTGTGGCTGGACCGGCCGGTCGCGGCCGAACGACCGGCCTTCGTCGGCACCTCCGGCTACGGTCCGCTGGACAACGTGTCGGTGCTGGAGCGGTTCGAGGACGGCGCCGCGCGGTGGACTGAGGCCAACGGCGGCTCGGTCGTGGAGCTGCACGCCTACGCCTGCGCGCCCGAAGTGGCCACCGACGGCGCCGCCCGCGACGCCGTCGTGGAGCGGCTCGAGAGCGAGTTGCACCGGATCTTCCCCGAGACCAGGACGGCCGGCGTCGCCCACCGCGAGGTGCTGGTGCGCGACGACTGCACGCTGATCGGCCCGCAGCGCTGGATGGACCGGCCCGGTGTCCGCACGCCGTCGCCCCGCCTGATGCTGGCGGGGGACTGGGTGCGGTGCGACTATCCGGTGGCGCTCATGGAGCGCGCCGCGACCACCGGCTTCGTCGCCGCCAACGCGCTGCTGGAGGGCTGGGGCGCCCAGGGGCATGACCTCTGGACCGTGCCGATGACGGGCATCCTGGCCCGCTGACCGGAACTAGACGGGCAGGGAGCCGCTGAGCGCGCGCAGCGTCACGGCGGCCTTCTCCCGGCCCGGCACCCGGATGCGGCCGTGGAACACGTCGTACCCGGCGTCCTCGATCCGGTCGAGGATCCGCCGGTACAGCACCAGGGCCGTTCCGACGCAGCGCCGCGACGCGGGGGGCAGCATGTCGAGCCCCGGCAGGGCCTCGGCATACAGGGCCCGGTTGCGGGCCACCTGTTCGGCCATCATGGCCTGCCACTGCGGCGTCACCCGGCGTTCCCACGGGTCGACCCCGTGCCGGGCGAGATCCTCCTGCGGCAGGTAGACGCGCCCGCGGTCGAGGTCCTCGTCGACGTCGCGGAGGAAGTTCGTGAGCTGGAACGCGTGGCCGAGCGCCCGGGCGGGTTCCTTGGCGTCCTGCGTGTAGGGCTCCAGGACGGGCAGCATCATCTCGCCGATGACGGCGGCCGAGCCCTCCATGTAGCCGTCGCGGAGGTCCGACCAGGTGGCCCACGACGAGGTGGTGAGGTCCGCGGCCATCGCGTCGAAGAAGCGCTCGAAGCACTCGGGGTCCGTGCCGCGGCGCCCGATGCTCTCGACGATGGCGGACATGACCGGCTGCTCGGCCTCGCCGCGGGCCAGCGCGTCGAAGAACGTGTGCCGGAACGCCTCCAGCCGCTCGGCCGACGTGCCGTCGCGCGGGACGGCGCAGTCCTCGGTCTGCACCTTCTCGGGCTCGTCGACGATGTCGTCGGCGAGGCGGCACAGGGCGTAGACGGTGTAGACGTCGCGGCGCTGCTGCTGGGGCAGGAGCCGCGCGCCCCAGTAGTACGTGGTGCCGTAGTCGCGGGTGAGCTGCGCGCAGCGTCGGTACCCCGCCTCCTGGGCCGCGCTCATCGGCCCAGCTCCGCGACGCGGGCGGCGGCCAGCTTGCCGGACACCAGGACCATGGGGATCCCGACACCGGGGGTGGTGCCGGAGCCGGCGAACACCAGGCCCGGGACGCGACGGTCCACGTTGCGGGGGCGGAACGGGCCGGTCTGCGGGAAGGTGTGGGCGAGCGCGAAGGGCGTGCCGGCCGCCATGCCCTGCCGCTCCCAGTCGACGGGCGTGACGAGCTCCTCGGTCACGATGTCGGTGGGGTAGCCCAGCCGGTCGAGGGTGCCGAGCATGCGTTCGCGCAGCCGCGGTCCCTCCGTCGCCCAGTCCATTCGGCCGACGTGCAGGTTCGGCACCGGTTCGAGGTAGTACAGCGTGTGGTGGCCGGCCGGGGCGGCCGCGGGGTCGTCCAGGGACGGCACGGACAGGAACCGCGATGGGTCCGTCATCGCTACCCCGTCGTCGAGCAGCTCGCGGAACGACTCGTCCCAGGCGCGTCCGAAGTAGATGTTGTGGTGACCGACCCCCTGGGGGAGGTCGCCCTTCACCCCGACGTGCCAGACCAGCGCGCTCGGCGAGTACTTCCCACGGCGCGCCACCCGGGGCGCCGGCAGGCCGGGGAGTAGACGCTCATAGGCTACGGGCAGGTCGGCGGTGACGACGACGGCGTCCGCGGGGACGAGCGAGCCGTCGGCCAGCCGCACACCCGACGCCGACCCGTCGCCGCGGCGCTCCACCCGGTCCACCGGGCTGGAGTAGCGGATCTCGACGCCCGCGTCGGTGGCCGCGGCGGCCATGGCGCGCGGGACCGCGTGCATGCCCCCCTCGGGGAAGAAGACGCCCTCGATCGAATCCATGTAGGTGATGACGGCGTACAGGGCCAGCGCCTGCGCGGGCGCGAGCCCGGCGTACATGGCCTGGAAGCTGAACACCCGGTGCAGGCGCTCGTCGTCGAAGCGGCGCGCGACGGTGGGGCCGAGGCGGCCGAAGCCCCCGAGCCGGACCAGCTCAAGCGCGGCCCGCGGTGAGCGGAACAGACTGAGCGGGGAGTTGAAGTTCGCGTCGATGAAGTGCGGCAGCTCGACGTCGTTGAGGCGCTTGAGCCAGTCGACGAACCGGTCGAAGGCGGCGGCGTCCTTCGCGCCGCTCTGGGCGAGGATCTCCTCGCGCATCGCCTCGTGACCGGGCCGGACGAGCAGCGTCGAGCCGTCGGCGAAGTGCGCGTGGTAGGCCGGGTCGAGCAGCTGGAGCGTCACGTAGTCCGACACGCGACGGCCGACGGCGGCGAACGCCTCCTCGAGCAGCGACACCATCGTGAACACTGTGGGGCCGGTGTCGAAGCGGAAGCCGTCCTTCTCGAGCGAGCCGTTCCGCCCGCCGGGGATGGCCTCGCGCTCGAGGACGGTGACGCGATGCCCGGCGCCGGCGAGGTGCAGCGCGGCGGCGAGGCCGGACAGGCCCGCGCCGACGACGACGACGGTGCGGGGGGTGGTGGCGCGGGGTGCGGGTCGACGCATCAGGCGTCCCTCCATGCGAGTGAGTGGGCGGTGTCGCGGAGGCCGGTGACGCCGGCCGCGGTGAGTGGCAGGGTGTCGAGGCAGGCGAGTCCCTCGGCGACGGCGTCGGCGATCATCGCCTCCAGCTCGTCGGCCACGCCGGCGGCGCGCATGGCGTCGGCGAGGGGGGCGACGTCGTCGCGGCCGAACGCCGGAGTGCCGACGCGGGCGACGAGCTCGGCGTCCGGGCCGGTGAGCCGGTCGCCGGCCAGCGACAGCAGGACGGTGGCCTTGGCCTCGCTGAGGTCGTCGCCGGCGGGCTTGCCCGTGATGTCGGGATCCCCCCAGACGCCGAGGTACTCGTCGCGCAGGGCGAACGCGCGGCCGAGGTGGTCGCCGCACTCGAGGAGCGTCGCGACCGCCTTCGCGGTGGCGCCGGCCGCGGTCGCGCCCAGCTGCAGCGGCCTGGCGACGGTGTAGCGGCCGGTCTTGGCGCGGGCGATGTACTCGGCGTGGCCCCGGTCGCGCCGCGCGGCTGCCGCTCCGGTGAGGTCCGCCCGCTGCCCGGCGATGAGTTCCACCGAGAGCACGTACCAGAGGTCCCGCAGGGGCTGCGGTAGCCCGTCGACGAGCCGGTCCGCCATGGTGTGGGCGAGGTCGCCGAGCAGGATGGCGAGGTTGCGGCCGAACACCTCGCGGTCGCCGAAGGCGGTGGCGGAGCGATGCCACCGGGCGGCCTGACGGTGCGCGGACGGGCGGCCGCGGCGCGAGTCCGACTCGTCCATGACGTCGTCGTGGATGAGCGCGAAGAGATGCAGCGTCTCGAGGGCGGCCGCCACCCGGACGAGGTTGCGGTAGCCGGTCGAGCCGTGGACGCCGCCCGCGGCGATGAAGCCCCAGTAGGCCAGGGCGACGCGGAGCCGCTTGCCGTGGCCGACCAGCAGCGAGCCGAGCCAACGGGGGAGGTCGGCGGGCAGGACGTCGAGGCCCAGGTCGCCGGCGTACTCGCGCCACTCGATGGCCAGCGACTCCAGCTCCGCGGTGAGCAGCGCATCGACGTCGCCGATGGCGGAGCCGACGTCCACCGACGGGGGAGTGGCCCGCCACGCGGCGTCCGGGTGGCCGGCGGCGATGAGCGGCACCTGGAGCGCGGCCCACGGGCTGTACACGTGCGGGGTCGCGGTGATGGCGTCCGCAAGCTTCTCCCACGGCACCCACCTCCACTCCGCGACCTCGCCCGGGTCTGGCGTCGGCTGCTCGTCGGGCACGAAGGCCGCGAACACCGGGCAGATCTCGTTCTCGACGATGCCCGAGGCGTCGGTCGCCCGGTAGCGGAAGTCCGGCACCAGCGGGGTGAGCGGGCCGACGTGCAGCCCCAGCTCCTCGCGGATCCGGCGCCGGGCCGCCTCCTCCAGCGACTCCCCGGGCTTGGGGTGGCCGCAGCACGAGTTGGTCCACACCCCGGGCCAGGTCTTCTTGGCCAACGCCCGGCGCGTGACCAGGACCTCGCCGCGTGCGTTGAACACGTACGTCGAGAAGGCGAGGTGGAGCGGGGTGTCGGTGGTGTGCACCTGCATGCGGTCCGCACGCCCGATGGGGGTGCCGTCCTCGGCGAGGAGCACGACGTCGTCTGGCTCCCCGGCGGCCGGCGGGGCCGCCTCGCGGTGTCGATCTGCGATCATGGCTGTGTCCAATGTTTGTCGAACCTTGGGACGACCTTAGCGGGGCCGCTGCGATGAGGCAAGATGTGACGAAGGTTTGTCCAGGGTTTGCTACGGTGTGCGATGTCGGCGGGAGATGAAGCGATGTACACAGTCAAGCAGGTGGCCGCCCTCACCGGGGTCGCTGAGGCGACACTCCGGGTCTGGGAGCGCCGCTACGAGGTCGTGCGCCCCGTGCGGTCGTCCGGCGGTTACCGCCTCTACGACGACGCCCAGCTCGCGGTGCTGCGGGAGATGGCCGCACTGGTCGAGGCGGGGGTACCGGCATCGCGTGCCGCCGCCACGGTCGTCGAGTTCACCCCGGTGCCCGCGCCTCCGGAGGGCGCCGGCTCCGTGTCCGCCCGGCCCGACGGGGCCGAGTTCGTCGCCGCCGCCGCGTCGCTGGAACCTGCGGCGCTCGCCGACGTCCTCGGCCGCGCGCTCGCCAGCGGGCCGTTCGAGGACGTGGCCGACGACTGGATCCTCCCGCAGCTCGTGCGGCTCGGACAGGCATGGGAGAGCGGCGAGTTGTCCGTCGCCCAGGAACACTTCGCGAGTGCCGGGCTGATGCGCGCCGTCGCGGCAGTCTTCGACGCCGCCCCTGCGACGGCGGGCGGCCCGGCCGTCCTCGTGGGGCTCCCGGCCGGCGACCGGCACCAGCTCGCCCTGCTCTGCTTCGCCACCTGCCTGCGGCGCCGCGGCGTCGAGGTGGTCTACCTGGGGTCCGACATCCCGACCGGCGAGTGGGTGCTGGCCGCCGAGCGGCGCCGTGCCCGCGCCGCAGTCGTCGGCGTCACGTCGACGACCACGCTGCCCGTCACGCAGGAACTGATCGACGCGCTGCGCCGGGTCTCGCCGCCGCTGTCGGTGTGGGTCGGGGGATCGCTGCGCGACGCCGTCGACGGCGCCCACCCGCTGCCGGACCGCGTCGCGGAGGCCGCCGCACTGCTCCACCGCAGCCTCGCCGCCGGCCGACTCTGACGCCGCGGAGACGCGACGACGGGCGCCACCCCGCGAGGGATGACGCCCGTCGGATCGCGTCGATCAGAGGCCGAACTCGCCCCCGAAGTCGCCGTCCTCCAGCCGCTCCTTCACGGACGACAGGAACCGGGCCGCGACCGCGCCGTCGATGAGGCGGTGGTCGTAGCTGAGCGACAGGTACATCATGTGCCGCACCGCAATCGACTCGTTGCCGAAGCGGTCCTCCACGACGACGGGGCGCTTGACGAGCGCGCCGGTGCCGAGGATGGCCACCTGGGGCTGGTTGATGATCGGCGTGTCGAACAGCGTGCCTGCCGACCCGTAGTTGGTGATCGTGAAGGTCCCGCCGGACAGCTCGTCCGGGTTCACCTTGCTCGCCCGGGTGCGGGCGGCGAGGTCGGCGATCTTCTTGGCCAGGCCGGTGAGGTTGAGATCGCCGGCGTCCTTGATGACGGGGACGAGCAGGCCCTTCTCGGTGTCCACCGCGATGCCGATGTGCTCGCCGTCGGCGTAGGTGACGGTGCCGGCCTCCGTGTCGATCGTGGCGTTGACGACCGGGAACTGCTTGAGTGCCTCGACCGCGGCCGCCGTGATGAACGGCAGGTAGGACAGCGACACGCCCTCGCGCTTCTTGAAGTCGTCCTTCACCTGGCCACGGATGTGGCTGATCGCGGTGACGTCGACCTCGACCGTCGCGGTGAGCTGCGCGGACACCTGGAGCGACTCCACCATGCGCGCCGCGATGGTGCGCCGCAGCCGGGAGAGCTTCTCGGTGGTGCCACGGACCTGCGGGGCGGCTGCGGGCTTCGCAGCGGCCGCGGGCGCGGACTGCGCGGCCGGCGCGGCCGCGGGAGCCGGCGCCTCCTTGGCCTTCTTGGCGGCCTCGGCAGCCTCCAGGACGTCCTGCTTGCGGATGCGGCCGCCGACGCCGGTGCCCTTGACGCTGGTCAGTTCGACGCCGTGCTCCTTGGCGAGCTTGCGCACCAGCGGGGTGACGTAGGTGCCGTCGCCGGACGCCTCGGCCGCGCGGCGGGCCACGGCGGCCTCGACGGCGGGGGAGTGCGCGGGCTGCGCGGCGGGCTCGGCCTTCGGCTCGGGCTTGGGTTCTGGCTTCGGCTCGGGCTTCGGCTCGGGCTTCGGCTCGGGCTTCGGCTCGGGCTTCGGCTCGGGCTTGGGCTCCGGCGTCGGCTCGGCAGCCGCGGGCTGGGCCTCGGCGTCGCCGATGATGGCGAGGACGGCGCCGACCTCGGCCACCTCGTCCTCCTTGAACCGGATCTCGAGCAGCGTGCCGGCGGCGGGGCTGGGGATCTCGGTGTCGACCTTGTCGGTGGAGACCTCGAGCAGCGGCTCGTCCGCCTCGACGGTGTCACCGACGTTCTTGAGCCACCGCGACACCGTGCCCTCGGTGACCGACTCGCCCAGCGCGGGCAGGGTCACCTCCGTGCCGGTGGCGGGCCCGGAGGCCTGCGCGGCGGGGGCCTGCTCGGTCACCTGCTCCGGCTCCGGGGCCGGCTCCTCCTCCGCCGGTGCCTCGGCGACCGGGGTCTCCTCGGCGGTGGCCTCGGGCTCGGGAGCGGGAGCAGCCTCCTCCGCGGGGGCTTCGGCGGCCGGCTGCGCGGCGGCCTCGTCGGCCTCTCCGATGACCGCGAGGACGGCGCCGACCTCGGCCACGTCATCCTCCTGGAACCTGATCTCGAGGACGGTTCCGGCGACGGGGCTGGGGATCTCGGTGTCCACCTTGTCGGTGGAGACCTCGAGCAACGGCTCGTCCACCTCGACGGTGTCCCCGACGGCCTTCAACCAGCGGGAGATGGTGCCTTCCGTGACGGATTCGCCCAGTGCCGGGAGGGTGACTTCGGTTGACATGTGTCTGTGGCTCCTTTGCGTACCGCGGTAATGCCCCTCAGCCTATATGCGATTCACCCATGCATGTGCAGAGGCCGACCGGCGAGAGCCCAGTTCGCCTCCGCGATCGCCTCGCCCAGCGTCGGGTGGGCGTGCACGATCCCGGCGACGTCGTCGGGGGTTGCCTGCCAGCCGACGAGGAGGGCGGCCTCACCGATGAGCTCGGCCACGTCGTCGCCCACCAGGTGGACCCCGACGATTTCCCCGCCGGGGCGGCGCACGAGCCGCACGACGCCCGTCTCCCGGTCGCCCGGTGCCCGCAGGATCTGCGCTCGGCCGTTGCCGGTGAGGTGGTAGTCGACGATCTCGGCGTCGGGTCCGGCCTGGTCGGCGGTGAGCCCCACGGACGCGAGTTGGGGTGAGGAGTAGGTGACGCGCGGGATGTCGGCGTCGCGGGGCAGGGTGGGCCGCTCACCGGAGCGGCCCTGCAGGTGCGCGATGCGTTCGGCAAGGAACAGGCCGTGCGCGTAGCCGCGGTGGGCCAGTTGCGGCCCCGCGACGAGGTCGCCGGCCGCGAACACGCCCTTCAGCGTGGTCTGCAGCTGGCCGTCGACGACGACGTGGCCGCTGTCGCTGACGGCGACCCCAGCACCCTCGAGGCCGAGGTCGCCGGTCGCCGGGCGGCGCCCGACGGCCACCAGCAGGGCGTCGGCCGCGACCGTCTCGCCGCCGATCTGGGCGCTCACGCCGTCGTCGGTCGCCTCGGCGGTGTCGACGGGGGCGCCGAGGCGCACGTCCACGCCGCGACCCTTGAGGGCCCGCGCGAGGATGCGCGAGTGGCCCGGCTCTTCCGTCGGCACCAGCCGGTCCATGGCCTCCACCAGGGTGACGTGGACGCCCAGGTCCGCCCACAGGGACGCGAACTCGACTCCGATCACCCCGCCGCCGAGCACGACGGCCCGCTCGGGCAACGCCGTGAGCCGCAGCGCGTCCGCGCTGGTGAGGATGCGCGCGCCGTCCACGGGCAGGCCCAGCGTGACGGGCGCGGCCCCGGTGGCGAGCACGACGGCGCGCGCCCGGTGCACGGTGGCGCCGGTCTCGATGCCGGGCCCGCGGTCATCGGCGACCAGCGTGCCGCGCTCGCGGATCACCGTGATGCCCCGCTGCGCTATGAGGCCCTCCAGGCCGCGGTGCAGCTGCCCGACGACGCCGTCGGTGTAGGCCAGCAGCGCGGCCGGGTCCGTGTCGCCGAGGGTGGCGCCGATCCCGAACGACGCCGCCTTCGCCACCGTGCGGCGCACCTTGGCGGCCTGCAGCCACGCCTTGGTGGGGATGCAGCCGCGGTGCAGGCACGTGCCGCCGAGGGGGGTGTCGTCGATGAGCGCCACGCTGAGGCCGAGCTGGGCGGCCCGCAGCGCGCAGGCGTAGCCGGCGGACCCGGCGCCGAGGATGGCCACGTCGAAGGGGTGCGTCATGCGGGCAAGTCTCCCACGCCGGGCCTTGGGGGCGCTGGCGCATAATGGGCCCGTGGGGTGGTTCCGACGACGGCGGCGCGAGGTCCAGGTGGCGCGCGAGGAGCGACAGGTGCCGGACGCGATGCGTCAGCACCTGTCGCAGTTTGTGGCGACCCGGCGGGGCGTGGAGGCGTGGGTCGAGCAGCCGACCTCGTTCAACAAGCCGTCGCTGCTGCTCGTTGCCGCGGATGGCGAGTCCACCCGTCGCGGGATCCCGAGCGTCGCCTACGGCTACGACTTCGCGGCCCGGCACGACCTGCCGTGCTACGACGCCGGCGTCGTCCCGTACCCGAAGCGCATGCGCGAGTACGGGCTGCGCGCCAAGCGCGCCCGCCGGTGACCCGTCAGCCCTGCAACAGCTCCGCGAGCGCCACGAGCGTCCGCACCGCGACCCCCGTGCCGCCCTTCGGCACGTAGCCGTACGGCGCGTCCGGGTTCTCCGCCGGCCCCGCGACGTCCAGGTGGGCCCACGCGACACCCTCGGGCACGAACCGCTCGAGGAACGCGCCGGCGACGAGCGCCCCGCCCCACCGGTGCCCGGCGCCGGAGCGCATGTCCGCGACCGTGGACTTCAGCTGCTCGCGCGTGAAGTCCGTCAGCGGCAGCTCCCAGAAGTCCTCGCCGGCGGCCTCGGCGGCGTCGAGCAGCAGGTCCGAGGTGGCCTCCCCGTTGGTGAGCAGGCCACCGGTGCGCAGGCCGAGGGCCACCATGCAGGCGCCGGTCAGCGTCGCGACATCCACGATGAGGTCCGGGGTGTCGAGGCCGGCGCGGGCGATGGCGTCGGCCATGACGAGCCGGCCCTCGGCGTCGGTGTTGTAGTTCTCGACCGTCTGGCCGTCGAACATCGTCAGGACGTCACTGGACCGGTACGAGCTGCCCGACGGGAGGTTCTCCGCGAGCGCCGCGTAGGCGGTGACCTTGACCTTGAGGCCCAGGGCGGCGATGGCTCGGGTCGCCGCGACGACCGCGGCCGCGCCCGACATGTCGAACTTCATGCCCGCCATCTGGCCCGCGGGCTTGATGTCGAGGCCGCCGGAGTCGAACGTGATGCCCTTGCCCACCAGCGCCAGGTGCGCCTCGGCGCCGCGCGGGGTGTAGCTGAGCCGCACGAGCCTCGGCTTGCGGGCCGAGCCGCCGCCGACGGCGAGGATGCCGCCGTAGCCGCCCTTCTCGAGGGCCTTCTCGTCGAGGATCTCCACGGCGATCCGCTCGTCGCGCACGTAGCCGCGGGCCGCGTCGGCGAACGTCTCGGGGTAGAGGAGGTTCGGGGGAGTGTTGCCCCAGTCGCGGGCCTGGCACACGGCGTCCGCGACGACCTTCGCCCGCGCCACCGCTTCCTTCTGCGCCGCGCCGACGGTGGCTGACACGAGCGTCACGGCCGTCACCGGGGTGGGAGGCGTGGTGGCGGTGATGGTCTCGAAGCGGTAGGCGCCGAGCAGGGCGCCCTCGCCGGCGGCCTGCAGCAGCTGGGGATCGGTGACCTCGAGGGACACCGCGACCTCGAGGCCGTCCGCGCCCGGCAGCGCCGCGACCGCGCGCAGCGCCGAGCCGACGGCGATCCGCACGGCCTCGGGCGTCACGTCGGCGTCGCCGAGGCCGACGAGCAGCAGGCGCGCCCCGTCGACGGGCGGTACGTGCGTGAGCTCCTCGCGCTTCGACTGCGCGGCCATCGTGACGGCGACGTCGCGGATGCCGCGGCCGTAGGCCTTGGTGAAGGCCTTCTCCAGGTCCGGGGTGGCGCCGACGACGGCGAGGCCGTCGCCGGTGAGCGGTACCACTCCCAGCACGACGACGTCGGCGGACTTCGGGAGGCTGCGGGACAGGGTCAGGGTCGGGTTGATGCGCGTCACATCGTCAGCCTAGCGAGTCGGGTTGGGCCGCCCGGGAGCGCCGGGGTACCTTTGCCCGCATGATGCAGCGGGTGGGCCTCTGGGCGTTCATCGTGGCCGGCCTCGCCGTCGCCGCGTGGGGCCTGGTGTCGTGGGTCTCGCCGTCGACGTCATGTCGCGGCGTCGAGATGGGCCCGGGCGACACCTGCGAGTATGCGAGCCTCACCGACGAGAGCGCCGGCCGCGTGCAGCGTTACGAGGACCGGATCGAGGTGGCGCGCCAGCAGGCGCCGTTCGCCGTCGCCGCGGGACTCGGCATGGTGGTGTTCGGGGCCGCGCTCGTGCGGCGGCCCGTCACGGGTGCAGCGACATCGGACCGTAGATGAGGCGGTCCTCCTCGTAGAGGCTCACCTCGGCCACCCCGTGCTCGAGCAGATCCCCGTAGAAGATGCCCAGCCATTCCTCGGCGGCCGCCTGGTCCTCGAAGCGGTGCAGCAGCCCCTCGTCCTCGAGCTCGGCGAGCGTGTAGGCCCCGGACTCGGGGCGCCATGCGTAGCTCATCAGATCGGGTCCCCGCGCTTGATCCGCGGCGCCGGCTGCCGGAACCGGCGGATCATGAGCGAGCGGTTGAACATGTAGACGAGCAGCCCGCGGGTCGACGCCCCGGGATGCCGCTCGGCCAGCAGCTTCTTGAAGCCGCGCCACATGATGGCGACGTTGATCATGGTGATGGCGAGCATCACCCACAGCGACATCGAGATCCAGCTCGACAGCACGACGTTGTTCATCGTCACCATCACCGCGGCTATGACGAGGATCATCGCCGGCATCATGAACTCGGCGGCGGTCCAACGGGTGTCGACGTAGTCACGCAGCAGCTGCCGCTCGGGGGACTTCTCGACGCGGTCCCAAGCCTCGGCGCGGGCCCGCGACTTGGCGGCGGAATCCGCCTTGCGCTGCTGCTTCGGCGTGAGGGTGGGGTGGAGGCGCTCCATGCGGGCGGCCTCCGCGGCCCGACGGGTGGGCGTGGCGCCCTGCTTGCGGCGCACCGCCTGCCGCGCCTCCGGGGTGGGCTGCGTCGGTTCTGCCGCAGCGGGAGCCGGCGCGTCGGCCTTGGCCGCCTTCGCGGACGCCTTCTCGCCCTTCGGGGTCAACGCGGAGATGCGGTCCTTCGACGGCGTCGAATCGGTGCGCTCATAGGGGCGGAACAGGGCCACGGTGCTCAAAGTCCTTCGTCGGGTGTACGGCTCGCCCAGTCTACCCCGGGTGGCCTCAGGGTCGGCTCAGGGGCCGCAGCGACCCCGGGGGGCCTGCCGCCGCGCTAACGTTGAGGCGAACACCGCACGTTCCTGGAAGGACACCCTCAGTGGCCAGCATTTTTGAACGCATCGCCCTGGTCTTCCGCTCGAAGGCCAACAAGGCTCTCGACAAGTACGAAGACCCTCGCGAGACCCTCGACTACTCGTACCAGAAGCAGCTGGAGCTCCTGCAGAACGTGCGTCGCGGCGTCGCGGACGTCGCGACCAGCCGCAAGCGGGTGGAGCTGCAGGCCACGAAGCTGAACCAGGAGGTGCAGCGGCTGCAGTCCGCGGCGCAGCGGGCGCTCGAGTCGAACCGCGAGGACCTGGCGCGCGAGGCGCTCACCCGCAAGGCGGGCCTGCAGGTCCAGCTCGACGAGCTGCAGACGCAGCACGCGCAGCTCCAGGGCGAGGAGGAGAAGCTGGTGCGCGCCAGCTCCCGGCTCCAGGCGAAGGTCGACGCGTTCCGCACCCGCAAGGAGACCATCAAGGCCACGTACTCGGCCGCCGAGGCCCAGACACGCATCAACGAGGCGTTCACCGGCATCTCGGAGGAGATGAGCGACGTCGGCCTCGCGATCCAGCGCGCCGAGGACAAGACGCTCCAGCTGCAGGCGCGCGCGTCGGCCGTCGACGAGCTGCTCGCCTCCGGGGCCCTCGAGGATCCTACCGGCATGGTCAAGGACGACATCACGCGCGAGCTCGACTCGCTGGCCGCCGATTCGCAGATCGAGAACGAGCTGGCCGCCATGAAGGCCCAGCTGACCGGCGGCCCCGCTGCGCGCCCTGAGCTCTCGGCCTCGCCCGCGGAGCCCGCCCAGCAGTCCCAGCAGGTGTCCCCGGCCGAGCAGCCGGCGGTGGATCAGGCCCGGCAGGAGGGGTACCAGGGATGATCGTGCGCATCATGGGGCAGGGCCAGTGGGTGCTCGAGCCCGAGCACCTCATGGACCTCAACGAACTGGACCGCGAGCTCGAGGAGCGGGTCGCCGCCGAGGACGAGGAGGGCATGCGCGCCGCGCTGCAGCGCCTCATCGACGGCGTGCAGGCTGTGGGCGTCGTCGTTCCTGACGACGTGCTGGCCGAGTCGGACCTCATCCTGCCGGACATGGACGTGACCCTCGACGAGATGCAGGCGCTGCTGGACTCCACCAGCGAGTACTACGGCCTCATCCCCGACGCCGACGACGACCTGCACGAGCTGGACCCGGAATCGCAGCATTGAGAGTTGTCGTCGCGGCCGACGCGATGGCGGGTCTCACTCCCGCCGACGCGTCTGCCCTCATCGCGGGCGCGTTCGCTGAGCGCGGGGCGGTGCCCGCCGTCGTCCCATTGGCGGTGACGGGCGACGCCCTGGCGCATGCGGTGGCCACGGCGGTGCCCGGGGCCCCCTTCGCGCGGCCGGCTGACGCCGTCGAGCTGGGGCGCGCGCTTGCGGACGCGGACGGCGACCTGGTGGTCGACCTCACCGCGTGCCGCGTCGCCGACCTCGGCCGGGGGGTGCTCGACGCGTTCGCCGACGATCCGGTGGAGGCTGTGGCGGTGGCCCGGCAGGCGTGGTCGGGGCGGCGCCTCGTCGCGCTGGTCGAAGACGGGCAGCAGGAGCGGCCGCTCACCGGCCTCACGGGTCTGGCCGCCACCGAGGGGCGCGAACACGGCGCCGATCTGGCCGACGTGCTGGCCGCCGACGCGGTCGCCGGCCGGTGGGCCACGTCGCTGGGGCTGACGGCCCAGCCCGGCGCTGGTGCCGCGGGCGGCGCCGGCCTGCTGCTGCAGGCGATGGGCGCCGTCATCACGGATCCGCTGACCTTCCTCGTCGAGCACTACGGGCTCGCCGGGACGATGGCGCAGGCGGACCTCGTCGTCACCGGCGCGGACATGCTGGACTTCCACGCTGTCGGCGGGCCGGTGGTCAAGCGCATCGTCGGGATGGCGGGGGAGGCGCTGCGGCCGGTCATCGCGATCGTGGGCCGCAACTATGTGTCGTCGCGGGAGCTGAGGTTGGCCGGCCTTGAGGCGGCGTACCCGGTGCTGGCAGGCGCCGGCGACGACATCGCGACGCCCGGGCAGGTCGCCGAGGTGGCCGAGCGGGTGGCCCGCACCTGGTCCTGGTGAGCCCATCGGCGAAGTTTCGCCGTGGGCATACGCCGACCGGTATGGGGATTCCTCCGAAAGCGACGTAGAATCTTCCAGCAAGACAGTGCCCTCTCTCGACTTGGAGTCAAGCGTGACCGATACCCAGATCGCCCAGAACGGTGTGGTCCTCACCGACGTCGCAGTGCAGAAGGTGCGCGCGCTGCTCGACGCCGAGGGCCGCAACGATCTCGTGCTCCGCATCGCCGTGCAGCCGGGCGGCTGCTCCGGCCTGCGCTACCAGCTGTACTTCGACGACCGTGAGCTCGACGGCGACGTCGCCTCCGACTACGACGGCGTGCGCGTCGTCACCGACAAGATGAGCGCCCCGTACCTCGGCGGCGCCAGCATCGACTTCGTGGATTCGATCGAGAAGCAGGGCTTCACGATCGACAACCCCAACGCGCAGGGCTCGTGCGCGTGCGGTGACTCCTTCCACTGATCGGCGCCGAACCTTTCAGCTTAAGCCACCCCTGTGGAGCGCAATCCACGGGGGTGGCTTTATGCGTTAAGGTGGCCCCAGCAGTGGTGTCCCTGTGCGATCCGGAGTGTGCGGGATCCACCGGGTCAATGGTCAACGGAAGGGCAACTTGTGAGTGGCAATCCTGCGCCATCGCGTCGGCGGATGGTTCGTGCAGCCTTGCTCGTCGGGCTCCCCGCGTCGCTGGTGGGGCTGACGGCCTGCTCCGGTCAGGGAGCGCGGTTCGGGCTGCCGGAGGCGGCGACGGAACAGGCGCCCGTCATGGGGAACGTGTGGATCGGTGCGTGGATCGCGTCGCTGGTCATCGGCGTGCTCGTCTGGGGCCTCATCGGCTGGGCGGTGCTGCGCTACCGCCGCAAGGACGAGGATGCCCCCGCCCCGCGTCAGACCACCTACCACTTGCCCCTCGAACTGCTCTACACCTTGGTGCCGTTCCTCATCATCGGCGTGCTGTTCTTCTACACCGTCAAGGCGTCCGACGCCGTCCTGCAGACCACTGAGGAGCCCGAGGTCACCATCAACGTCATCGGCCAGAAGTGGTCGTGGACGTTCAATTACATGGAGGCCGACAACCCGGACGTGGGCACCGACGCCTACTCCATCGGCACGCTGGAGACCATCCCCGACCTCTACCTGCCCGTCGACAAGACCGTGCGGTTCAACCTGCAGTCGGCCGACGTCATCCACTCGTTCTGGGTCCCGTCCTTCTACTTCAAGATGGACGTCATCCCGGGCCACCCCAACTCGTTCGAGGTCACGCCCAACCGCCTCGGCACGTACGACGGCAAGTGCGCCGAGCTCTGCGGCGAGTACCACGCGCTCATGCTCTTCAAGGTCCACGTCGTGACCGAGGAGGAGTACGAGGCGAAGGTCAAGGAGCTGGCGGAGTCCGGCAACGCCGGCGAGAAGAAGCTTCAGGAGGCCCTGCAGGCCGTCCTGCCGACTGAGGCACCGGAGGAGCAAAAGTGAGCAGCGCCAGCATCCCGGAGCGGAGCCAGCTCCAGACCGAGACCCGCACCGAGCCGCACCGGCTGGGCGAGACCATGATGAAGTACCTGACGACCACCGACCACAAGGTGATCGGCAACATGTACTTCGTCACGGCGTTCATCTTCTTCGCGATCGGCGGCGTCCTGGCGCTGGCCATCCGCGCCGAACTGGCGGCCCCCGGGATGCAGTTCGTCAACTACGAGACGTTCAACCAGTTCTTCACGATGCACGGCACGATCATGCTGCTGATGTTCGCGACGCCGATGTTCGCGGGCTTCGCCAACGCGATCCTGCCGCTTCAGCTGGGTGCGCCGGATGTCGCGTTCCCGCGCATGAACGGGTTCGCGTTCTGGCTCTACGTGTTCGGCTCGCTCATGGCCTGCGCCGGCTTCGTGAGCCCCGACGGCGCCGCCAGCTTCGGCTGGTTCGCGTACGCGCCGCTGTCGAACTCGATCCACTCGCCCGGCATCGGCCACGACCTGTGGTTGATGGGCCTCTACCTGCTCGGCCTGTCGTCGATCCTCGGCGCCGTGAACTTCGTCACCACGATCATCACGATGCGTGCGCCGGGCCTCACCATGTTCCGGATGCCGATCTTCTCGTGGAACATCCTCGTCGCCTCGCTGATGGTCCTCATCGCGTTCCCGGTGCTCGCCGCCGGCCTGCTGATGCTCGAGGCGGACCGCGTGCTCGGCAGCCAGGTCTTCGACCCGGCGTCGGGCGGGCCGGTGCTGTGGCAGCACCTGTTCTGGTTCTTCGGCCACCCCGAGGTCTACATCATCGCGCTGCCGTTCTTCGGCATCATCACCGAGGTGCTCAGCGCGTTCAGCCGCAAGCCGGTGTTCGGCTACTACGGCCTGGTGTTCGCGACGCTGTCCATCGGCGCGCTGTCGGTGTCGGTGTGGGCGCACCACATGTTCGTCACCGGCGCGGTGAACCTGCCGTTCTTCTCGTTCATGACGTTCATGATCGCGGTGCCCACCGGCGTGAAGTTCTTCAACTGGATCGGCACCATGTGGCGCGGGTCGTTGACGCTGAACTCGTCGATGATGTTTGCGATCGGGTTCCTGACGACGTTCCTGTTCGGCGGCCTGACCGGCATCATCCTCGCCGCCCCGGCGCTGGACTTCCAGGTCTCCGACACCTACTTCGTCGTGGCGCACTTCCACTACGTGTTGTTCGGCACCGTCGTGTTCGCGATGTTCGCCGGCTTCTACTACTGGTGGCCGAAGTTCACCGGACGCATGCTCGACGAGACGTGGGGCAAGGTGCACTTCTGGCTGATCTTCATCGGCTTCCACACCACCTTCCTCGTGCAGCACTGGCTGGGTGTCGAGGGCATGCAGCGGCGCATCGCGGACTACGGCGCGTGGGAGGGCTTCACCTTCCTCAACCAGCTGTCCACGTTCGGCGCGTTCCTGCTGGGTGTGTCGATGATCCCGTTCCTGTGGAACGTGTGGATTACGCGGAAGTCGCCCAAGGTCATGGTCGACGATCCGTGGGGCTGGGGCCGTTCGCTCGAGTGGGCCACGTCCTGCCCGCCGCCGCGGCACAACTTCACGTCGCTGCCGCGCATCCGCTCCATCTCCCCGGCGCTCGACCTGCACCGGCCCGAGCTGGTGGCGGCCGCCGACCTGCACGCGGAGGATCCGGGCGAACTGCTCGACCGCGTCGACCCCATCGTCGAGACCGAAGGTAGCCACAAGTGAGGCCGGAGAAGTACGTATTCCTGTTCATCGCGGTCTTCTTCGCGATTGTGACGCCCATCTACTGGTTCATGTCGGGCGAGATCGCCGGGACGTTCGTCCTCGGCTTCAGCGGCCTGCTGGGCCTGATGATCGGCGGCTACCTGGCGCTCACCGCACGCAACTTCGATCCCCGACCTGAGGACCGGGGCGATGCCGAGGTCGTGGAGGGGGCCGGCGCTCTGGGCTTCTTCGCGCCGAAGAGCATCTGGCCGTTCTGGGCCGCCGTGACGGTCGCGATCATCTTCCTCGGCCCCGCGCTGTCGCAGCCGTGGATCAGCCTCGTCGGCTTCGGGATCGGGATCTGGTCCGCGAGCGGGTGGATCCTCGAGTTCTACCGAGGCGACTACAAGCACTGACACAGCATAAAGAAAAGGCCCCGCCGCGAGGCGGGGCCTTTTCTTACCCTGTCAGGCCGGGCAGAAGTCGTCAGCGCAGGTGTTGTTCGAGCTGGTGAACTGGGGCATGTCGACTCGGTCGTCGATGATGGTCGTCTGTCCGTTGCACGTGATCGAGCCCCTGACCCTGACGTAGTTCGACATGTTGTACGCGGTGTTGCAGATGTATGCCGTCCCGCCGTCCGCAGTGATCGGCCCATCGTCCCAGATGGTCCGACCCTGCCCGGTCGCCTCATAGATCTTAGTGATAGTTCCCGTGCAGGAGTCCAAATCACACGTGTTGCCCACGATGCTGAAGGACAGCTTGTACGAAGACTCTTTGGCGATCTTGCAGGACGCGTCCTCGTCGATCACGATCGTGGGCACGCACGGGCCGGAGACGGCGAAGGCGGGTGCGGTGCCCGCGATGGCCACGGCCGGCGCGGTCCACGCGATGCCCTTGGCGACGGTGCGCCGACTGATCGGTGCGGGTGAGTCAAAAGCCATGGTGTTTCCCCCTTTAATCGGCAGACTGCGCCGAGGCGTACGGTCAACACCACTCTAACACCGGGGAGGGTCGCCGGAGAATAGCGTCTTGCACTCAGGATCTCCACTTGGCGCGCGGTTTCTGGCCGTTCGTCAAGGGTGGGTCACCAGCTCTGATCGAGCGGTCGCCCCTCCTCGTAGCCGGACCCGGACTGCACCCCGACGACGGCACGCTCGGAGAACTCGCCCAGGCTGCGCGCGCCCGCGTAGGTGCACGACGAGCGCACGCCGGACGTGATCCAGTCGATCAGATCCTCCACACCCGGCCTGCGCGGATCGAGGTACATCCGCGACGACGAGATGCCTTCCTCGAACATGGCGGCGCGGGCCCGGTCGAACGCCGACTGTTCCCGCGTGCGCTGCCGCACCGCGCGCGCCGACGCCATGCCGAACGACTCCTTGTAGACGCGGCCCTGGTTGTCGACGAGCTGGTCGCCGGTGGACTCGTGCGTCCCCGCGAACCACGACCCGATCATCACGGAGCCTGCGCCGGCGGCGAGCGCGAGTGCGACGTCGCGGGGGTGGCGGACGCCGCCGTCGGCCCAGATGGACTTGCCGCGCGCGGAGGCGGCCTCCGCGCACTCCAGGACGGCGGAGAACTGGGGCCGGCCGACGCCGGTCTGCATGCGCGTGGTGCACATGGCGCCGGGACCGACACCGACCTTGAGGATGTCCGCGCCGGCGTCAATGAGGTCGTCGCAGCCCTCGGGGGTGACGACGTTGCCCGCCACGATCAGCACGCGGCGGCCGCTCTCGGCGGCGAAGGCGTCGCGGACCTCGCGGGCCAGGCTCAGGGCGGAGATCATTTTCTCCTGGTGCCCATGGGCGGTGTCCATGACGATGACGTCGGCACGGGCCTCGAGTGCGGCCCGGACCTTGGCGGGGATGTCGCCGTTGATGCCGACGGCGACGCCCGCGCGCAGGTGACCCTCGTGGTCGAGGGCGGGGGAGTAGATGGCCGAGCGCAGTGCGCCCTTAGGCGTCATGAGCCCGACGAGGCGGTCGTCGGCGTCCACCGCGAGCGCGACCTTCTGGTGCTGCTCGGAGAGCCGCTCGAACACCTCCTCCGGCGTGGCTTCGGGGGCGACGCGCGTGACGTCGGTGGTCATGATGTCCTTGGCCTGAGCGAAGCGGTCGGCGTCGATCGCGTCCTGCGGCGTGACGAGGCCGATGACGCGGCGGTCGCTGTCCACGACGACGGCGACGCCGTGCGCGCGCTTGCCGATGAGGCTGAGCGTCTCACCGACGGTGGTGGTGGGGGACACGGTCACGGCCGTGTCGAAGACGGGGTGAGCGGCCTTGACCTTCTCGATGCTGCGGGCGACGACGTCGCTCGGGATGTCCTGCGGGAACACGGCGAGCCCGCCGCGCCGGGCCATCGTCTCGGCCATGCGGCGCCCGGAGACGGCCGTCATGTTGGCGGCCACGAGGGGCGTCGGGGTGGCGAGGCCGTCGGTGGAGGTGAGGTCCACGTCGAGGCGGGAGCTGATGCCCGAGCGGCTGGGGACCATGAAGACGTCGCTGTAGGTCAGGTCGTAGCCGGGGCTGCCGTGTAGGAATCGCACGTGGGCTGATTCTACCTGAGTCGGGGCCGCCGGCCCTCCTCGTCGCCCCACCGTCCCTCACACCGCCCCCACCGACACCCACCACCTCTGGCACGACACGCCGTCGAACTGCCACGCCGACGGCGTATGGCCGCTCGACGCCCGCGGAGCCCTGTCATTCGTGCTGCCGACGGCGCCGGCACCACCTCCGATCGCGCCCCCATTCCGCCCGACGGCGCCGCCGCCGCGGGTAGCGTGAAGGGCACGCACGAAGGAGCGCCCATGAGCAACGTCGAAGCCGCACCCCAGTTCGTCGACTGCGAGCACCACACCCACCCGCCGACGGACGTCCAGCACCTTGCGCCCAAGCTGGTCGCGCTGGGCGAGGGGCCGGACGCGATGACCGTCCGCCGCACGCTCCCACAGCTGGAGCGCTCCTTCGTCGGAGCCTGGTGCTTCGCCGACCACTACGGGCCCAACCTCGTGGAGGCGACCGGCGGCATGGACGTGGCGCCGCACCCGCACACGTCGCTGCAGACCGTGCTGGCTGTTCGACGGCGAGATCGAACACCGCGACTCCGGCGGCGTCCACGACCTCGTCCGCCCAGGCGAAGTCAACCTCATGACCTCGGGTCACGGCATCTCGCATTCCGAGGTCACCACCAAGCAGACGGGCTACCTGCACGGCGTCCAGCTCTGGGTCGTGCTGCCGGACCACGCCAAGGACATCGAGCGCGGATTCCAGCATCACCGCCCCGACGTCGTTGACGTCCCCGGCGGCACCGCGCGCGTCATGGTGGGCGGCCTCGCCGGCGCGACGTCGCCCATCGTCACGGAGACGGGCCTCCTCGGAGCCGAGGTCGTGATCCGTCCCGGCGCCACGTGGGAGTTTGACGTCGCCCCGGGGTTTGAGCACGGCGTGCTGGTCGACATCGGCGCCGTCGAGATGGACGGCGTCCTCATCGAGAAGGACGCCATGGGCGTGCGCGACGCCGGCCTGGACCACCTGCGGCTGTCCAATCCCACCGACGGCGAGGCTCAAGCCCCGCTTCCGCCGTCGCCGCTGACCGGCCGGACACAAGGGGAGGGCGCCGTCCCCCCAGACGACGCCCTCCTGCCTTACCTCCGCACTCAGTGGTGCAGGCCGGCCCGCTCCGGTCCGTGGCCGGCGTCGGCGCCGTGCCGAGGACCCTCGATGCCGTTGATCCCAGCGCCATCCACGCCGGCCGCCCCGTGCCCATCCTCGACGGCGTGCGCCGAGTGCGAACCGTGGTGCGCCGCCGCGGCGAGCTCCGCAGCGGAAGGCTTCGCGATGTCGTGGCCCAGATACCACCGCGACAGTCGGGCGCGCAGCTTCGACACCCCGCCCTTCTTCCGGCGGACGCCGGACGCGTCGGTCTCGGCGCCGGGCTCCAGCACGCGGTGCTGCAGGTGCTGAGTGAGCAGGAACTGCTCCTCGTGCGACAGCGGCAGGTGCCCCTCGGAGTAGCCGCCGTCGGGGGAGCGGACGATGACGCCGTCCTCGGATCCGTGCAGGGCGCGCTCACGGTCGGCGCGCTGCAGGCTCAGCATCAGGCGCTTGGTGATGATGAACGCGATCACGGGCGCCACGAACACCGCGACCCGCATGAACACCGTGATGGCGTTGAGGTCGAGCGCGAAGCGGGTGGCGATGATGTCGTTGCCGCCGGCGAGCCAGAACATGGCGTACGACGTCATGCCCGCGACACCGAGCGCGGTGCGCGTGGGAGCGTTCCGCGGCCGGTCCAGCAGGTGGTGTTCGCGCTTGTCGCCGGTGATCCACTGCTCGATGAACGGCCACAGCCCGAGGCCGGTGAACAGCACGCCCATCAGCCCGACGCCGGGCAGGAACACGCTCCACGTCCAAGTGGTGCCGAGGATGTGCGTCTCGAGCGCCGGGATGATGCGGATGGCGCCTTCGACCCAGCCCATGTACCAGTCGGGCTGCGAGCCGGCCGTCACCTTCGCCGGGTCGTAGGGGCCGTAGATCCACACCGGGTTGATCTGGAACAGGCCGCCCATGAGGATGAGGAACCCGAACACGATGAAGAAGAAGCCGCCGGCCTTCGCCGCGTAGACGGGGAACAGCGGGTAGCCGACCACGTTGTTCTCGGTGCGGCCGGGGCCGGGGTACTGGGTGTGCTTGTGGTAGACCACGAGCGCGAGGTGCGCGGAGATCAGGCCGAGCAGGATGCCGGGCACGAGCAGGATGTGCACCATGTAGAGGCGCGGGATGAGGATGTCGCCGGGGTACTCGCCGCCGAAGACGAAGAACTCGGCCCACGTCCCGATGATCGGGATGGAACGGATGAGGCCGTTGACGAAGCGCAGGCCGGTGCCGGACAGCAGGTCGTCGGGCAGGGAGTAGCCGGCGAAGCCCGCGATGAGCGACAGCGACAGCAGCCCGACGCCGATCAGCCAGTTCACCTCGCGCGGCTTGCGGAACGCGCCGGTGAAGAACACGCGCAGCATGTGCACGGTGGCCGCCGCGACGAACAGCAGCGCCGCCCAGTGGTGGATCTGGCGCACCAGCAGGCCGCCGCGGACGTCGAAGGAGATGTTCAGCGTCGACGCGAACGCCTCCGACACCGGCATGCCTTTGAGCAGCTGGTAGGAGCCGTCGTATTCGATCTCGGCCATCGACGGCTTGAACCAGATCGTCAGGAACACGCCGGTCAGCAGCAGCACGATGAACGAGTACAGGGCGATCTCACCGAGCAGGAAGGACCAGTGGTCGGGGAACACCTTGCGCAGCCCGGCGCGGCCGATCTTGGCCAGGCCGATGCGGTCGTCGGCCCACTTGACGGCCCCCGGCATCTCCCGGTTGGCCGACGGCGCGGGCTGCCCCTCGAGGACGGGCGACGTCGGCGCGATGCGGGTGGGGTTGGCCATCACTGGTCACCATCCTTGAAGTCCTGGCTCGAGTCACGCTCGAAGTAGCTCGGTCCGACGGGCACCGTGAAGTCGCTCTGCGCGACCAGGTAGCCGTCCGCGTTGACGGTGATCGGCAGCTGCGGCAGCGCCCGGGCGGCGGGCCCGAAGACGACGACGCCGCTGTTGCCGAGGTCGAACGTCGACTGGTGGCAGGGGCACAGCAGGTGGTGCGTCTGCCGTTCCCACAGCGAGATCGGGCAGCCGACGTGCGTGCAGATCTTCGAATAGGCGAGGATACCGCTGACGTGCCAGTCCTTGCGCGACTCCGGCACCTTGATCGAGTTGGGGTCCATGCGCACGACGATGATCGCGGCCTTGGCCTTGGCCTGATGGGCCTCGACGCCATGCAGGTCGCGCAGGTTCGCCGGCTGGGCGTTGACGAGCTGCCCGACCTCGAGCATCTCGGGGCGGAGCGGCAGCCAGTTCTCGTCGTTGAGGAGCACGATGCCCTCGGCCCAGATGGTCCTCTCGAGCGTCTCCTCGCGCAGCCGGGCCGTCGGGTGCGGGCCCATGTCGGCGAGCAGCACGACGGCGGGCACCAGCGAGATGCCGACCGCTCCGCCCAGCGCGCCGAGCAGCAGCTTGCGGCGGCGGACCGACGACTGCTCCACGCCGTCGTCCCAGAGGCCCATGACGGCGGCGCGGTCGTCGTCGGTGGAGGAGGCGGCGTGCCGCAGCTCGACGGACTCCTCATCGCTCATGAGCACGCGCGCCCACTGGATCACCGCGACACCGATCAGCACGGCCGCGAGCCCGCCCGTGAGGCCGAAGCCGACGTTCTGCGCGTTGGCCTTCAGCAGGCCGAAGTCGATGTAGGCGTCGCGGGGGACGGCGAAGTAGATGACGACGAACGCGATCGCCAGCACCGGCACCGCGGCCAGCATCATGAGGATCGCGGCGTAGGCGCGGTTACCGGCGCCCTTGTCGACGTCGGTGTACCGCTCGACGTGCGGCTCCAGACCCGGGTCTGGGACGCTGTGGCCGAGGTCGGGGTCCTTCACCGGCAGGTTGTCGTGGCTCATCGGGCGCGTGCCCCCTTCTTGGCGATCCAGGTGGCGACGATGGCGAGGCCGCCGATGCCGAGAATGAAGGCCCAGAAGCCCTCGGACACGGGGCCGGCGTCACCCATGGTGAGGCCGCCGTAGTTGGGCTGTTCGTGGGCCTCGTCGAGGTAGCCGATGATCTCGCGGACGCTCTCGTCGGGCATGACGTCCTTGGAGAACGTGGGCATCTGCTGCGGGCCGGTGCGGACCGCCTCGTAGATGTGGACGGGGTCGGTCTCGACCAGCGACGGGGCGTACTTGCCGTTGGGCATGGCGCCGCCGCCGCCGACGATGCCGTGGCATGCGGAGCAGTTGGCGCGGAAGAGCGCGCCGCCGCGGGCGATCTCCTCCTCGGTGAGGCCTTCAGGGGAGTACGCGCTCTCGGCGGGGATCTCGGGACCGGGGCCCAGCGTGGCGACGTAGGCGGCCACGGCCTCGATCTGCTCCTGCGAGTAGTTCACCTTGCGGGAAGGCAGCTGCGCCTGCTCGCGCGCGGCGGGCATGCGGCCGGTGCCCATCTGGAAGTGGACGGCGGCCGCGCCGACGCCGATCAGCGACGGCCCCTGCGAGGTGCCCTCACCGCCGAGGCCGTGGCAGGACGAGCACGTGAAGTCGAACAGGGCCTTGCCCTCCTCGATCTGCTGCGTCATCTCGGTCTCGGCCGACGACTGCTGCGGGCTGACGACGCTGTAGCCGAGCCCGACGACGAGAAGGGCCAAGATCAGCAGCGCCGGCCGTGCGGCCGCATGGCGCCTGAGATTGGTCAGGAAGTTCATGTTCTTCTCCAGGTCTCGCAGCTCAGCGGAGGAAGTAGAGGACGCCGAACAGCAGGATCCAGATGACGTCGACGAAGTGCCAGTAGTAGGACACGACGTGGGCGCCGACGGTCTGTTCGTGGGTGTGGGTGCGGGTCATGTAGGACCGGGCGAGGACGAACCAGAAGGCGATGATGCCGCCCAGCACGTGGAGGCCGTGGAATCCGGTGGCGAGGAAGAACACGGACCAGTACTGGTTGGTGGAGATGAAGTAGCCCTCGTTGAACAGCGTGAAGTACTCCCACACCTGGCCGGCGACGAAGACCGACCCCATGATGGCGGTGATGATGAAGCCCTGCCGCATGCCCCACTTGAGCGGGTTGAGCCAGGAGCCGGTGACGCGGCCGGCCTCGGCGGCGTTGGCGGCGAGCTGGCAGGTGACCGACGACAGCACCAGGATGGCCGTATTGATGCTGGCGAAGGTGAGGTCCAGGTGGGCGGAGTTGGTCTCCCACAGCGACGGCACCCCCGCGGCGGCCGCGGCGTCGTTGGTGATGTTGCGGATCCAGAAGTACGCAGCGAACAGTGCCGCGAAGAACATCAGCTCGCTGGCCAGCCACACGATCACGCCCACCGAGACGGTGTCCGGGCGGCCGAGCGGCTTGTTGAGCCGGGCAGAGGGGATCTGGTGGATCGCGCCCGTCGGCAGCTCCGCCGGTGCGGTCAGGGTGTCATGATTCGTCGCCACGGGGTCATTATTGCCGTAAAAGGGCCTATAGGTCACGCCGGCCGCCGGAATAAGACCACCCCCCTCGCAGGTCACTCAAGGGGCATGCGATAATCCGCGCATGTTTGCCCGGGCTCTGGCCGTCTTTCCGCTGCACGCCAAGCCCGATGACGACATCATCCCGCTGGAGGGGTCACGATACTTCACGGCGTGGGAGTTCCCACCGTATGCCGTTGTCATCCTGCTGATCGTCGCCGGGCTGTACCTGTGGGGTGTGTGGACGCTGCACCGCCGTGGGGACCGCTGGCCGGTCATGCGGACGGTGTCGTTCGTGGGCCTCGGGCTGGGCAGCATCGCGGTGGCGACGTTCAGCTTCCTCGGCGTCTACGACACGGTGCTGTTCTGGACCCACATGATCCAGCACATGCTGCTCAACATGATCGCACCGGTGTTCCTGGTGTTCGGCGCCCCCGCGACCCTCGCGCTCCGCGCCCTCCCGAAGCGCCCCCGGGCCGTCCTGCTGGCGGTGCTGCACTCGACGGTGGCGAAGGTCCTGCTGTTCCCGCCGCTCACCACGGGGCTGATGGTGGCGAGCCCGTTCGCGCTGTACATGACCGGTTGGTACGACCTGACGCTGCGCAACGACTTCTGGCACGACTCGCTGCACTTCTATCTGGTCACGGTCGGCAGCCTGTTCTTCTTCCCGCTGCTGGGGGTGGATCCGGTGCCGATCAAGATGCCGTATCCGATCCGCATTCTGCTGTTCTTCCTCACCATGCCGTTCCACGCCTTCCTGGGCGTGACGATCATGGGGTCGACGCGGCTGATCGCGGAGGAGTGGTACCTGAGCTTCGACCGGGCGTGGGGCCTGTCGCCGATGGAGGACCAGTCGTGGGCGGGCGGCCTGATGTGGGCGACGGGCGACATCACGATGCTGGCGGCGATGATCACGATCTTCGTGCAGTGGATCAAGGACTCGAACCGTGAGGCCAGACGGGTGGACCGGGCACTGGACCGCGAGGAGGCCCAACGAGCCAGGCAGGCGGGTCTTGGCTACGATGACGGCAAGTACAACGCGAAGGATGACCCACGATGACCGACTCCACCGCCAAGGTGCTGGTGTTCTCCGACGACCGCACGGTCCGCGAGCAGGTCAGGCTGGCGCTCGGCCGCCGCGTGGCGAGCGACCTGCCCGAGATCGAGGTCTTCGAGGTGGCCACGCAGGGCGCGCTGCTCAAGACGCTCGACGCGGGCACCGACTACGCGCTCATGATCTTCGACGGCAACGCCCAGCCGTCGGGCGGCTTCGGCCTGGCGTACCAGGTCAAGGAGGAGTACGCCGATTCGGCGCCCATCATGCTGCTGGTGTCGCGTGAGGCGGACGCGTGGCTGGCGTCGTGGTCGCGCGCCGAGGCGGTGGCGCCGTTCCCGATCGATCCGGTGACGATGCCCGTGCAGGCCGCCAACCTCATCCGGGCACGCCTGGCGCAGGTGGGCTGATGTCGGGGTACACCTGGCCGGACATCCTGACTGGCCTGGTGCGCAGCGAGGGCCTCGAGGCCACCGCCGCGACGTGGGCGCTCAACGAGATCCTCGCGGGCCGCGCGTCCGACGTGCAGATCGCGGCGCTGTTGACGGCGCTGCGGGCCAAGGGGGAGTCGGAGGACGAGATCGCCGGGATGGCGGACTCGATGCTCGCGAACGCGCTGCCGATCGCGCTGGATCCCGACGCCGTCGACATCGTCGGCACGGGTGGCGACCGCGCGAACACGGTCAACATTTCGACGATGGCCGCGATCGTGGCGGCCGGCGCGGGCGCGAAGGTGGTCAAGCACGGGTCGCGGGCGGCGTCGTCGATGTCCGGGACCGCCGACACCCTCGAGGCGCTGGGCGTGAAGATCGACGTCGAGCCGGCCAAGCAGGCCGTCATCCTCGACGAGGTCGGCCTGGTGTTCCTGTTCGCGCAGATGTACCACCCGGCCATGAAGAACGTGGCGGGTGTGCGCAAGGCGCTGGGCATCCAGACGACGTTCAACTTCCTCGGCCCGCTCGCCAACCCTGCCCGGCCTCGGGCGATGGCGCTGGGGGTGGCCAACGACGACGTGGCGCCGGTCGTGGCACGCGTGCTCGCCGAGCGCGGGACGCGGGGCATGGTGTTCCGTGGCTTCGACGGCTTGGACGAGCTGACGACGACGTCGGAGTCTGACGTGTGGATGATCGCCGAGGGGCGGGTGCATCGCACGGTGCTCAACCCGGAGGATCTCGGGCTCGAGGCCGCCGCGCCGCATTCGCTGCAGGGCGGGGACCCCGCGCACAACGCCCAGGTGGCCCGCGACGTGCTGGCCGGCACGCCGGGGCCGGTGCGCGACATCGTCGTCCTCAACGCCGCTGCCGCCATCCTCGCCTATCGGGGGATCTCGACGGTGCTGCCGCTGGTGGACCAGATGCGCGATCCGCTGCGCGACGCCCAGCAGGCCATCGACTCGGGCGCCGCCGCGCGCACCTTGGAGAAGTGGGTCGAGGCGACGAACCGCTAAGCCCGCTCCCTGAGGAGGCCCCAGCCCGAAGCGCCGGCCGTCTCCCCTCGATCCCTGAGGAGGCCCCAGCCGCGAAGCGGCCGGGCCGTCTCGAAGGGTCGTCACGCAACCTTCACGCTGACTACAGCGCCGCCATCCACACCGCAGCGGCGACGGGCCCCAACCACAGCGCCGGCCCGTACGGGAAGTACGTCGGGCGACCCTCTCCGCGACGTGCCCACACGGCATGCACCACCGCATGCACGGCGCCCAGCGCGGTGCCGAGGAACAGCGACAGCGCCCACATAGACGCCCCCAATTGTCCCGCGACCGCTCCGATGAGCAGCGCGAGCCGCACGTCGCCGAATCCGAGGCCGGGGGAGAGGCGCCAGGCCGCGTACAGCAGCCCGTAGGCGGCCAGCGCCCCGACCACAGCGCCGACGAGTGCCCGCCAGTCCGCGACCCCCACCGCGACACCGCCAACCGCCATCAGCCCCAACGCGAGGTTGTTCATGAGGCGCGGCAGGAAGGTGGTGCGCCAGTCGACGTACGCCATGGCCGCACCGACGCCGAGGTAGGGCACCCACAGCCACCATGTCCAGGTGGGCTGGACCCACAGCACCTGCGCGACGGCGACGCCCAGCACTCCGACCCCCAGCACCGACCGCCGAGACACCAGCGCCGCGAAATCCGGCGCCTCCTCGTCGTCGTCGATCCGCACCCTGGGCACGACGACGGCCATGACGACGGCGGCCAGGATCCCCACGCCGATGGCCGCGATCCACACCATGCCTGGACCTTAGCGCCCGTGCGCTCACCTCATCCGCCGGCGTCCTCCGCCGGCCCATCTGGAGTCGCGCCCGGGGGCGGCTCGGCCCCCGTCGACCCCGGAGGTCTCAGGAACACCCGCATCCGCCGCGGCGGACTGACCACCGGTTTGCGTGTCACGGGATGGAACGTGATGGTCCACTGGTCGGCGTCCGGATTGAACCGTTGGGGCTCGACCACCGCGTGATGGTGATCGCACAGAGACGCCAGGTTCCCCAGCGACGTGTCCCCTCCCTCGTGCCAGGGAACCACGTGGTGGGCTCCGCACTGGGCATCCGGGACGTTGCAGTGGGGGAAGATGCAGCCCTTGTCCCGCAGCGACATCGCCTTGCGGATGCCGGGGGTGACGAGGCGCTCCGTCCGCCCGACGTCGAGGATCTCCGACGCGCTACCGAGGACGACGGGGGTGAGGTCGGCGTCGCAGCACAGCCGCCGGAGGTCGCTGGGCGCGATCTCTTGCCCGGAGCCGAGCACGCCCACCGCCTCGGCCCGCGACCGCAGGTCGGCCTCCTGCATCACCACGACGATGCGCGGCCGGTCCCCGGCCGCCGTCGGCGCGCCCCGGTGCTCGGTCATCAGCTGGACCACGGCGTCCGCGCGACGCTGCTCCGGCGTCCGCCCCAGGTCTGCCGTGGCATGGTCCCGCAACAGCCGCGGCCCGGGGCGCGTTGCCCGCATGCCCGTGAGCCGGTCCCGCGACTCCCGCCGGTCCGCCGCGACATAAGCCTCCAGCGCCGCCACCAGCGGCGCCGCATCGACGGCGGGCAGGGACCCGCGGAACCAGACCGAGCCGTCGCCGTCGTCGCCCCACGTGAAGTTCCGCCGTGCCCGCGCCCGCCGCGCCTGGGCCTCCACCGCGGCCGCGTGCTGATCCGGCCCGGGCACCTGCTCGGGCGCCACCGCCGCAAGCACCTCCGGCGCCATCGAGGCCAGCCTCCGCGCCGTCGTGGAGGCCGCACGCTCCAGCAGTAACTCCTCCGCCCGCGACACCGCCTCCGCGCCCAGGTCCGCCGGCAGCTGCGCCATCGCCTTCGAGATCGCCGCCGCCTGTTCCCCGGACACCTGCCCGTTCAGAGCCGCGTCCCGCACGGCCGGCCTCGCCGCGACATCACGAGCCCGGAACACCTCCGCCGCCGCCCGCCGCGACTCCAGCTGCTCGTCCACCGCCAGGAACGACGTCAGTGGCGTGCCTGCCGCCTTCATCGACGCCTGGTCCCGGTTCACCTCGTCGGTGAGCACGTCCGCCAGCGCCGACACCCGCTCCGCGACCCGCCGCGCGCGTTGCATCAGCCGGACGCGTTCGCCCGCGCTCAGCGCGGACCGCTCCGCGTGATCCACCTGCGACAGGGCTGACTCCAGCGCGGCGAGCGCCTGGTCTGTCGAGAGCCGCTTCTGAAGCATGGGACTAGTTTAATAGATCGCGTGAGCGAAACAAGGCCGTCGGGCCACCGTTAACAAACCGTTATGCAGGGGCCTGGAACCTCCCGGACCCCATGACCGAGCCTTATCCTGGGCCAATGCCGCGACACCTGCGCAACGCCGACGCCCGCCGCATCGCGATCGCCGCGCAGGGCCTCCACCGCCCCCACGCAGCCGCGCCGTCATCCGCGCCCGACGACAACCCGCCCACCAACCAGCCCACCGCCGCCCAGCTGAACCGCGCCATTAGTCGCATGGGCGTGCTCCAGCTGGACTCGGTCAACGTCTTCGAGCGGTCCCACTACCTCCCGGTGCTGGCCCGCGTCGGCCCGTATCCCAAGCAGGCCCTCGACGCGCTCCTCCACCACGACACCACCGCCGCCTCCAGCAGCAAGACCCCGGCCCGCCCCCGCCTCGGCCGCTACACCGAGTACCTGGCCCACGAGGCCACGGTCATCCCGGTGGCGGACTGGCCGCTGTGGCACTGGCACCGGACGGCGCCGAAGCGCCCCGGCTTCGAGACGTGGGCCGCGGAGCACCACACGCTCATCGACGACGTCCTCGCGGAGTTCACCGACCGCGGCCCGCTGCGAATCCGCGACCTCGACCACCCCCAGAACGTCTCGCTCGGCGGCGGCTGGTGGAACAAGAACGAGGTCCACTGGGCGGCGCAGTACCTGTTCCGTCGCGGCGACCTGGTCGTGGTCGGCCGGCAGCGCTTCGAGCGTGTCTTGGCGCCCGCCGTCGACGTCCTCCCGCCGGAGGCGCACACCCCGATCCCCAGGCGCGACGCCCAGCGCGAGCTCATCCGGCGCGCGTCCGTCGCGCTCGGGGTGGCCACGCTCGACGACCTCGCCGACTACCCGCGACTCAAGATCACCGACGCCCGCCCCGCCGTCGAGTCGCTGGAGGCCGACGGCATTCTCGAGCCGGTGATCGTCGACGGCTGGGCGAAGCCCGCGTGGATGCCGGCGGGCGCCCGCGTCCCCCGGAAGGTGGAGTCGGCGGCGCTGCTCAGCCCGTTCGACCCGCTGATCTGGTACCGGCCGCGGGCCGAGCGGCTGTTCGACTTCCACTACCGCATCTCGATCTACACCCCCGCGGAGCAGCGCGAGCACGGCTACTACGTGCTGCCGGTGCTCATCGACGACGAGGTCGTGGGCCGCGTGGACCTCAAGAGCGACCGCAAGGCCGGCGTCCTGCGCGTGCAGCACGCGCACATCGAACCCGCCCACGCCGACCGGGCCGGCGAGCTGGCCGAGCGTGTGTGGCCGCTCCTGCGGTCGGCGGGGGAGTGGCAGGGGTTGAGCGAGGTCGCGCTGACGGGCCCCGGCACCAGGACCCCCGCCCTGAGGCGCACCCTAACGACCGTTCCCTGAGGAGGCCCGCCGGCGAACCGGCGATCGCCCCCCTCGATCCCTGAGGAGGCCCGCCGGCGAAGCGCCGATCGTCTATCCCGATCCCTGAGGAGGCCCGCCAGCGAAGCGCCGATCGCCCCCTCGATCCCTGAGGAGATCGACGCGAAGCGGCGATCGTCTCGAAGGGTCGTAACCCCAACCCTCACGCCATCCGCGACAACGCCCCGACGATGACCTCCAGATGTCCGTCGATCGCCCGCGCCGTGACCCCCGCGGCCTCGGCGCCCCGTCGATACGGGTCCGCGACCTCGTCGCTCTCCTCAGACGTCCGGTGCCGCCACAGATAGTCGACGACGCCATCCAGCGTCGTGCCCTCCGGCGCGTCCGCCAGCACCCGCGACACATGCCCGATGACGAACGCCTTCCGCCCGAGCCCGGGCCACTCGTCGAGGATGTAGCGGCGGTGCTCGGCGGCCATGGTGAGGATCAGGTCCGCGTCCTCGACCATCTGGCGGGTCAGCTGGCGCGCCACGTGCGCGTCCGGCTCCCCGCGACCGTGCAGTTCCGCGGCCATCGGCGGGTCGATGCCCTCACCGACCAGCGCTCGGATCCCGGCGGAGGCGAATTCGAGCCCCGACGGCGCCGCGGCGTTGGCCGCGACGTCCGCGTACGCCGACCGGCAGATGTTGGCCGTGCACACGAACAGCACCCGGAACGCCCCCCGGGGGACGGCCCGTGCGGGGGCGACGTCCGCGGACCCAGCCGCCCCGGGCCCTGACCCGCCCGGGACCACAGCGTCCGAGGCGGAGGCACCCCCGACCGACCCGCCCCGCGGCACATGGTCCGTCAGTTCCAACCAGCTGTTCCCGGGACGGAACCCGGTGGCTTTGATCCGCGCGAGGTCGAGCAGCGCCCCGGCCCCGGCGTCGCCCCCGGCTCCTGCGTCCACCAACCCCGGATCAGCGCCCATGACGAGGTAGATCCGGCGCGCGGCGTCCAGCCAGCTCACGGCCCTGCCATCACCGGTCAGGTTGTACACCCCGGCCTCGGCGCCGACGTCGAGCAGATGCCGGATCCCCGCCACCACCTGCGACGCGTACGTCAGCCTGCCGCGCGCGTCACCGTCGACCGTGAGAGGCCGGCCGTGGCGAGCGGCGGCGACGGTGTCGTGCAGGAACCCCTCGTCCGGCCCGAGCACCCAACCGGTGCGCACGATGAGGTGTCGCGGCACCCCGCCGGCGACCACCTCGGCAACGGCAACCGCCTGACCATGCCCGGTCGCGAGGATCAGCCGATCGGTCTCCGCGTGCTCGGGTGCGTCCCGCTCGAAGGAGCAATCGGCGGACACCTGCACGTAGCCCAACCCGTGCTGCCGTGCCAGGCCCGCGAGCCGCTGCGCCCGTCCCGCGACGACGGACCAGCCCGGTGGATCCCAGGCAACCCCACCAGCCCCACCGACGGCGTGCACCACCGTCGCGTACTCGGTCACGTCGAGCTCGGCGTCGAGCGCCGACGACGGCACTCCGGTCGCACCCGGCCACGCCCCGAGCAGCGCCCGGCCCAGGGGAGTATCGGTTCCCGCGATGAGCGTGCGCCGCGGCGGATAGGGCGTGGCGTCGGCCAGCAGCGGGTTGAGGGAGTCGCTGTGGGAGACGATCGCGCGGTCGCGGCTGATCGGCCACGGGATCGCGAGCCGCGGGTCGAAGAGGTCGACCGTGGAGTACCGCTTCCGCGCCTCCGGCGTCCAGTGATGGTCGAGCAGCACGGCCATCGTGGTGTGGTCCTCGAGGATCTGGTGCGCGTTGGCCACGCCGCGGGGGACGAAGACGGCGACGGCGGGGTCGAGGTCCGCGGTGACGGTCCGGCCGTAGCTCGCCCCGGGGCGCAGGTCCACCCAGGCGCCCATCGCCCGGCCCCGCACCACGGTGATGAGCCGGTCCCACGGCTCGGCGTAGAAGCCGCGCGTGACACCGCGCTGTTCGACGTGGCGGACGTTGAACTGCACCGGGTGGAAGTCGGGCAGCCCGAGCGCGGTCATCGTGGCGCGGTGCCAGCTCTCCTTGAACCAGCCGTCGTCGTTGTACTGGACCCCCAGGTGCAGGACGAGCAGGCCCGGGATCTCGGTCTGGTTGATGCGGAGTTCGTGCACGGGTCCCTTTCGGAGGGTGCTGGGCTAGCTGAGCTGGTCCACGACCTGCTGCGCGATGTGGGCCTGCGCTTCGCTGGACAGCGTCTCGCCGTCGCCGACGCCGGGCTGGCCGACGTCGACGAACGTGCCGTCGACCGCCTCGACGCCGGCGCGGATGGTGCGGCCGTGGAGGGTGAGCCAGTACTCGGCGGTGTCGTCGGTGGTGACGGGGTTGATCGCGATGAGATCGGCGTCGGGGAGTTCCTCGCGCAGTGCCTCGAAGTAGGCGGCGGCGGGCTCTGCCAGGCTGTAGTCGCCGTCGGCGGTGCCGCCGAAGGTGACGACGACGTCCGGCCCGGCCTCGACGATCGCGGAGATGCTGTCGATGAAGGTGGCGCAGGGGCCGGCCTCGCACGAGCGGGGCACGGAGAGGTAGCCGCGGCCGGGAGCGGAGAGGTTGACGACGTCGCCCCAGCCGAGTTCCTCGGCGGCGGTGCCGACCCAGGTGTCGGCCTCGTCGCCCACGGAGTTGGAGTCGCCGATGATCACGACGGTGGGGCCGGTCCCTGCCGATGCGCCAGGGTCCTCGCTCGGCTCGGGGCCGGGGGAGGGGCTGGCTGAGGATTCCGGATCGGGCAAATCGACGGCCGACGGTGTGGCGCTGCCGACGGCGGGGGTCGACGACGGCGCGGGCGAGGCCTCGACGCCGCCGAACCGCGTGAGCGCCAGCGCGCTGAGGATGAGGGCCACGAGACCGAGGACGATGAGGCCGACCACGCTGAGCGTGCCGGCGTTGCGCAGTGCCTTCATGTCCCTCTTCCCGGCCGATGAGCCTGAACCCAGAGTCACGTTATTGTAGGCGGACGATGGGCCGCTAGCGGTGGCACAATCTGCCCTGACAACGCATCGTGCTCATGCGAGGCGGCGGACCCACGACGGCTGAGTTCCATTACTGCCGTGACGCGTCAGGCGGAATTCGTCAGACGACCCAGCGACGCCGTCGACTCCTCAATCCGTGCGGTCCGTCTGTGGGACGGAAGCTCACTTGGGTCGAGTGCCGGTACCGGGACTTGGCTGATGAGCGGGTGGGCGCTGGGTGCGCGGTCCTCGGCGTCGCTGAGCAGCACTTCGTGCAGCTTCTCGCCCTGGCGGAGCCCCGTGAAGTGGATCTCGATGGCCTGTCCGGACTCGGCGATGAGCCGCTCGGCGACGTCGACGATCTTGACGGGCTGCCCCATGTCCAACACCAGCACCTCGCCGGGACGTCCGATGGCGCCCGCCTGAAGCACCAGTTCGCAGGCCTCGGGGATGGTCATGAAGTAGCGGGTGACGTCGGGATGGGTCACAGTGACAGGACCACCGCGCTCGATCTGAGCCTTGAAGGCGTGGAGCACCGATCCACGGGATCCGAGAACGTTGCCGAATCGGACCGAGACGTACGGGAGTTGGTACTCGTCGGCGAACCAGGCCGTGAGCTGTTCCGCGAGCCGTTTGGTTCGCCCGAGGGTCGAGGATGCGTCCGCTGCCTTGTCTGTTGAGATGTTGACGAAGTGCCTGACTCCGGCGTCGTGAGCGCACTTCAGGACGTTGAGGCTGCCAAGGACGTTGGTCTTCCACCCCTCATCGGGGAAGCGCTCCAGCATCGGGAGGTGTTTGAGCGCTGCCGCGTGGAACACGACGTCGGGCCTGTGGTGTGTGAAGACCGCGCACAACGCCTCATGGTCGCGGATGTCACACAGCACCATGTCGTCGGTGTCGAGCAGCCCGTTTCCATAGATGTCCAGCTGGACGCTGTGGAGAGCTGACTCGTCACGGTCGAGAAGGATCAATTTCGATGGGCCGAGTCTGTGCAGCTGGCGGGCGAGTTCGGCGCCGATGGAGCCGCCGGCTCCGGTCACCAGAACCGCCTTGCCCGTGAGGTAATCGGCGATCGCCCCGAGATCCGTCGTGACCGGTCGTCGGCCGAGGAGGTCCTCGACGCTGAACTGACGCAGCGACGACAGAGAGATCTGGCCGCCGATCATCTCGCGGACCGGCGGGATCACGACCAGCGCAAGACTGTGCGCCTTGCATAGGTCCGAGACGCTCTGGATGAGTTGGGGCGAGGCGTTCGAGATGGCGAGGATCACCAGTTCGGCGCCGCGATCGCGCGCCACGGACACCAGGTCTCTGCCGAGCCCCTGCACACGGTAGCCACGGACGCGCAGCCATCGCTTGGTGGGGTCGTCGTCGACGAAGCCGACGATCCGGTAGGGCGAGACCTCGGCCTTGTCGACCAGCATCGCCACCTGGTGGCCGGCCTCTCCGGCGCCGTAGACGATGGCCGGGACGGCGTCGTCGCTGAGCGTGCGGGGCAAGCTGGACGTCAGCATCATGCGGAACAGCCAGCGGCCCGCAGCCATGAACGTCAGCGCCAGCGGCGGGGCCATGAGGGCGATGCCGCGCGGGAAGTCGGGCGAAACCACGCTCAAGATCAGGCCGAGAGGAATACCGGTCAGGAGGACCAGGCCGCCGACCCAACTCGCCTCGCTGAAGGATCCCACCCGACTGCGACCGAGGTACACGTGGGTGACGAGGCCGAGCGCAGCCTGAAGGGTCATGGCGGCCGCTGTGTAGAGGAGCGACCACGACCACTGGGCCGTGGTCAGCCGCAGGTCGTATCGGATGATGACGAACACCAGCAGCGCGATCATCCACGAGATGAGGTCCCATGCCATCAGGAGCGAACGGCGCCAGAACGAGGGCAGTCCGATGATGTGCTTCGTCACCACCTGCGTGACCGTTGGCCGGGCAGGTGACCCCCCAAGGTCCCCCGGCTCGTAGCTGACAAAGTAGTTTGTTTCTCCACGAATCTTCATTCCACCCGGCTCCCGTGAGCGCCTCCTACGCACCCGCAGGTCAAGACGGGGCGTGGGTCGGCAGCTGCTCAGCGTGGATCCCGCTGGAGATGACGGTAGGCGGGGGCGGGGTCATTTTCGGCTCATGACGGAGCTTGACGGGGAGGTTCCGTACGAACTGGTACAGCGGCTGACGGGACAAACGAGGGCGGCGCCCCCATGGTGGGAGCGCCGCCCTCGTCGTCGGGTCAGCTGCGACTAGCGCTGGGCCTTCGTGAAGCCCGCGGCCTGTGCCGCCTCCTCCGACTTGAACCACACCTCGGCGATCGTCCGCTCATAGCCGGCGCTGCCCTCGAGGTGGTACTTCTTCGACCGCTCGTTGCCCTTGATGGTGAAACCCTCCGGGGGCTCCGAGCCGACGTACGCGTCGTCACCGTAGGCCGATGCCGTCGCCGCGACTCCGGGCTCCTCCACCGGCTCCGGGGTGCCGCCGTCGTGGTACGGCTGATCCTCGGCGGTGGTCTCCGACAGCACCGCATCCTCCGCGGCCACCGCTTCCTCGACGTCCGCCGACTGGGTGTCGTTGGCGATGTCCTCGGCCGGCGTGGCCACCTCGTCGGGCTCGCCCTCGGGGGCGGTGTCGGAGGCGAACTTCGCCGCGTTGGAGAAGGTGTCGTTGTTGTTGACGTACGCCTTCGACGGCTCGTGCGCCGTCCAGCCGTCGTCCTTCGGGGCCAGGAAGTGCCGGACCGCAGCGACGGCGCCGGCGACGATGGCGGAGATGGCGAGGAACTTGCCGAACGCCTTCATCTTGCTCTTCTTGGGCTTGACCCCCAGCTCACCCTTGAGGGCGGCCACAGCGGCCGTGCCGCGCTTCGTGGCCTCGGCGACAGCCGGCGAGGCCGCCGCGTGGTGCAGAGCTTCCTGCAGCTTCGGCAGAAGATCGTCTTCGAGCCTCTCCCGGGCTGCGTCGACCGCGGGGGCGACCTTGTCGAGGGCGTCCTTGATGCGCGGCTCGAGGTCGTCCAGACGGCGCGCGGCGAAGTCCGCGCTGCGGACCTTCGCGTCGTGCAGCAACGGGCCGGCCTGCAGGCGGGCCTCGTCGAGCAGGATCTGGGCGCGTTCGATGCCTTCCTTGAGTGCGTGCTGGCTGTACTCGGCGGCGGCGGCAGCGGACTCAGCGGCGGCCTTCTTCAGCTCTTGTGACTTCTTCACAAGTACCTCCCATGGTTGTGGCTCGTAGTCGAGCAGTTCCACGCTACCGCTTTGTGGGGTTCGCGCAAGGGGGTTCGGGGGTCAGGGGATCGGCAATAATCCATTCGTGAGCTATCTGGTGCTGGGGAACCTGGCCGTCGCCGTCCTGCTGGCCATCTCGGGGGCGGCCAAGCTCCGCTCCCCGGAGGAGACCCGCGACGCGTTCCAGGCCCTCCGCCTGCCCGGATGGCTGCGGCGGTCCCCGGCGCCCGTGCTGCTGCCGTGGGGGGAGCTGGCGCTGGCTGTCCTGCTGATCGTGGGCGCGGGATGGGTGCTGGTGATCGCCGCGGCGGCGGCCACGCTGCTGATGGCGGCGTACACCGTGGTCATCGCGCGGGCCCTGACCTTCGACGAGCCCGTCCGCTGCCACTGCTTCGGGGCGCTCGGCGGCGACGGCGTGACCCGCCGAACCCTGCTGCGCAACGTGCTGCTGCTGGTGACGTCGGTGCTGGGGCTGGTGGGCGCGGTCACCGGGGTGTCGATCTACGCGCAGCCGGCCGCCGGGTGGGGATGGATCGCGATGGCGGCGCTGGCGGCCGTGGTGGCGGTGCTGTCGCTCGCGGGTGGCGGGGAGTCGCCGTCGGGCGGGGTGGCGTCGGTGGCGCCGACGCTCACGATCTGGGAGGTCTCGTCGGGGGAGAGGATCACGCTGCGCAAGCTGGCCGCCCGGCACGGCGGGATCGTGCTGCTGTCGGTGGTCTCCGGCTGCGGCGGCTGCGAGCGCGTGCTGGCGGCCCTGCCCGGCTGGCTGGCCGAGAACCCTGGCCGCACCGTCGTGCCGATGAGGCCCGCGGGGCACGCCGTCGACGACCCCAAGTGGGAGAGCCTCGCGCTGCTGCACGAGGACTGGGGGTCGAACGTGGCGCACACGCTGGTGGGGTCGCGGACGCCGTCGGCCATCGAACTCGACGCCGCGGGCGTGCCGGTGGGGGAACCGGCCGTGGGGCCGGCGGCGGTTGAGGAGCTGATCCGGGGGCGGGTCGAGCCCGAGCCCGCCGTCGAGGCTCCTGCGGCGCCCGTGGAGGAGGAGCCGGACGACTACGTCCGCCGTCCCATCCCGGACGCCGTCCTCATCGACGCCGACGGCGAACCTCTGACCCTGCGCCAGGTCGCGTCCCAGCAGGCGCAGCTGCTGGTCACCATCGACTGCCTCTGCTCCCCGGCACGCCACGCGATCGCCAGCATCACCGAGTGGCAGCAGCGACTGCCCGTGCTGGAGGTGCGGCTCGTTCCGTCAATCCGGCCCCGGGACCCCGCCGCCGTCCCCGCAGAGGTGCAGTCCACCGCGCTGTACGACCACGGCGGATTCGCCGCCCGGGCGCTCGGGGCCACGGGGAAGGTCGCGGCAGTGCTGCTCGGCGCCGACGGGCTGATCGCCGGCGGCCCGGTCACGGGACTCGAGGCGGTGGAGGACTTCGTCGCAGACATCGAGGACCAGATCCGCGCCGCGGCCGCCGAGAGCGAGGTCCCGCCGTCGGAGTGACGGCGCGGGGCTTGCCCGCTCTGCCAGACTGGAGCAGTCCATCTGGAGGCAACCGAAAGGACCCAGCGTGAGCACCGCTACGCTCCACACCAACCACGGCGACATCGTCATCGAGCTGTTCGACGACCACGCCCCCAAGACCGTCGAGAACTTCGTCGGGCTGGCCACCGGCGCCAAGGAATACGCCGACCCGTCCACCGGGGAGAAGACCACCGGCAACTTCTACGACGGCCTCACCTTCCACCGCGTCATCGATGGATTCATGATCCAGGGCGGCTGCCCGCGCGGTGACGGTCGCGGCGGGCCGGGCTACACCTTCGGTGACGAGTTCCACCCCGAGCTGAGCTTCAACAAGCCCTACCTGCTCGCGATGGCCAACGCCGGGCCGGGCACGAACGGGTCGCAGTTCTTCATCACGGTCGCGCCGACGCCGCACCTGAACCGTCGCCACACCATCTTCGGTGAGGTGAAGGACGAGGCGAGCCAGAAGGTCGTGGACGCGATCGCGACGACGAAGACCTCCTTCGGTGACAAGCCGGTCGAGCCGGTGGTGATCGAGAAGGTGACGGTCGCCTGACCTAACTCGCGGACGCCCGTCGGCTGATGCCGGCGGGCGTTTTCCGTCCCCCGCTCCCTGAGGAGGGCCGTCCGCGAAGCGGCGTGGCCCGTCTCGAAGGGTCGTGGCCCGAGTTGTCCGCGGGACTGCCTGTGGGTGAGAGTTACGACCCTTCGAGACGCCTGCGGTCGCTCCGCGACGCGGGCTCCTCAGGGAGCGAGTGGACGCCCGCGGTCGCTCCGCGACGCGGGCTCCTCAGGGATCGGGGCGTGAGAGTTACGACCCTTCGAGACGCCCGCCGTCGCTTCGCGACACGGGCTCCTCAGGGATCGGGGAGGCGACGCGGGCTCCTCAGGGATCGAGAGTCAGAGTTCGCGGCGCTCGAAGACCTTCACCGCGGCCCACACCAGCACAGCCGTGAGGATCGCCGTCGTCACCGCCGGCCACAGCACCTCGACCTCCAGGTCCGCGCCCAGCGCCGCCGGGGCGCCCGCCATCCCCGCGGGCGTCCAGCGCAGCATCGGACCCCAGACACCCGAGAGCATCAGCAGGAAGAAGAACCCCAACCCGATCCCGGCCGCTCCCGCGCCCGAATCGACCGCGGCCGACCCCAGCAGCACCACCGCCACCAGCAGCAGCGCGAACAGGAGCCAGGCCGCCGTCGCCGCCACCAGCGGCCCGAACGGGGCGTCGGGGAACCAGATGAGCGTGAGCCCCCAGGTGATGAGCATCGTCAGCGCGGTCGCCGCGACCAGGAGGATCGCCGTCGATACGAACTTCGCGAGCACGAACCCCGCCCGCGACACCGGCTTGGTCAGCACCATGATCGACGTCCCCACCCGCTTCTCGCCGGAGATCGCCCCGCCGAGCGCGATGATGAGTGCGAAGACCACCAACTGGCTCAGGTTCTTCGTCCACTGCGCGTAGGAGTCCACCCAGGTGGGATCGGGCAGCATCCCGGCGAACACGTCGCCACCCAGCGACGCCAGCAGCTCGGCCGTGTACGCCGCCGTCGGCGGTCCCGACACGGCGGAGAAGAGCAGGATCCCTGGCACCACCCAGATCCGCCACGTCCGCACGATCTCCAGCAGATCCTTCGCCAGCAGCGCCCGGAAGCTCCTCACCGGTCCACCCCCACCAGTCCGACGAACACGTCCTCCAGCGACACCTCGAGCTCGTCGAAGCGCCGCAACCCCAACCCGAGGCGGGCCAGCAGCCCGGGCAGGGCCTGGCGGGCGGCGTCGAGGTCGTTGACGACGACGTCGGTGGCCTGCCCGTCGTGGGGCACAGGCGTGTGCCGCACGCACCACGGCTCGGCCTCCAATGCGGCGACCAGCGCGCCGATGCCGTCGGTCACCGCGATCCGCACCGTCGTCGACCCGCCGTGCGAGCGCCGCAGTTCGTCGACGGTGCCCTGGACGACGAGGCGGCCGCGGTCGAGGACGGCGACCTGGTCACAGACGCGTTCCACATCGCCCAGCAGGTGGCTGGAGAACAGCACCGTGGTGCGGCCGCGCAGCGAGGCGATCATCTGCAGCACATCCGCGCGCCCGAGCGGGTCGAGGGCCGACGTCGGCTCGTCCAGGATCAGCAGGTCAGGGGCGTTGATGAGCGCCTGCGCGATCCCCAGCCGCTGCTTCATGCCGCGCGAGTAGCCGCCGACAGGGTTGCGGTTGCCCGCCAGGCCGGCCATGTCGAGCAGAGCGTCCGTCCGCTGAGTGAGCTGGGGCTCGGGGATCGCGAACAGCGACCCCGCGAACCGCATGAACTCCGCGCCCGTCATCCACGGATAGAACCCGGGCACGTCCGGCAGGAAGCCGACGCGGGCGTGGATGGCGTCGCGCTCGGTGGAGGTGTCGCGGTTGAAGATGCTGGCGCTGCCCGCCGTCGGCGGGGCCAGGCCGAGGAGGATCCGCAGCATCGTCGTCTTGCCGGCTCCGTTGGGGCCGAGGAACCCGAACACCGACCCCTCGGGAACGGTGAGGGACACGCCGTCGAGGGCGCGGACGGTGCCGTACTGCTTGGTGAGGTCGCGGGTCTCGACGACGCTCACTTGTCGTCCTCGCGGTCGCCGTACAGGAGGTCGACGGTGTCGTCGGCGCGTTGCCGGGCCGCGCGACGGGCTGGCGGGGTGGGCTCGTCGTAGCTCGCACCGACGGCGCGGGCGCGGCCGCGGCGCGCGATGAGGAACGCGATGGGGCCGAGGATCTGCAGGAACAGGATGAGCGCGAGCCACACCCACCTGTTGGGCGGCGGCATGTGCGTCTCGGGGGTGCGGGCCCATGCGAGCAGCGCAATCACGAGGAGCGCCATCTCAACCACGACCAGGACGCCGAGGGCGACGAGCAGCCCGACGGGGAGGTCGGCCAGGTCGGCCAGGTCAGGATTCATGGCGGTGCCTTCCGTGCGGTGCCGCGGGCTGGCGTCGTCGCCCGCCCCGTGTGATCACCGTAGTGCCGGGCAGGTTCCGCCGGCGCTGAGGCGCGCGGAGGGGTCAGGAGGCGAGGCAGATCGCCGGCTCCAGCGGCAGGCACGGCTCTGGGCCGAGCAACTCCGCCGCCAGCGCGCCCTCGGGCAGCCCGGCGTTGACGGGCCAAGCCCAGTCGCCGTCGGTCTCGATGAGCCGCACCCCGGGCAGCTCCAGCCACGCCGCGATCCGCTCCGCCTCCTCGACGCTGCCCGCCGGCAGTCCCCCGCTGGGTGGCAGGACGGTCTCGGCGGTGGCGGCGGCCTCCTCGGCCGCGAGCCGAGCCCGGGCCGACGGCGCCGTCGTGGCCGCCGCGAGCTTGCCGTAGCGGATGACGTGGATGTCCCACCCGTGCGCGGACGGCACCGCCGCGACCAGCTGCCGGCACAGGGCCAGCGACCGGATCCGGTGGAACCTGATGGAGGTCCGGTAGTAGGCGGTCAACCGGTCCGAGATCGTGCCGGCCTCCTCGAACCGCTCCTGCTCGACCAGCTTGCGCATCCGCAGCCGCACGCTGCGCAGGACGGGGCGGACGTCGCTGAGCCAACTGTCGGTCACGGCCTGCGCGATCGCGGGATACGCGGCGGCGCCGTCGCCCAGCCGGCACGGCGCGACGCAGCGCCCCATCTCCGCCAGCGCGCACGCCGTCGACTCCTTCCGCGGCGACAGCCGCGTGGTGCAGCGGCGCAGGAGGAAGGCGTCGTAAAGGGTGAGGGCGGCCTCCTCGGCCGCGTCGCGGGAGCGGAAGGGGCCGAAGTAGGTGCCGTCCTCGCGGACCTTCGTGACGATCGACAGCCGCGGAAACGCCTCGTCGGTCAGCTTGAGCCAGCTGATCTTGCGCTGGTTCTTCGACCGGCGGTTGTAGCGCGGCGCCAGCGACTCGATCATCCGCAGCTCCCGCACCTCCGCCTCGAGGTCCGTGGCGCACGGCACGAACTCCACGCCGGACGCCACCCGCACCATCTCGTGGATCCGCCCGCGCTTCTCCGCCGCCGAGAAGTAGGACCGCACCCGGCGGCGCAGGTTGGTGGACTTGCCGACGTAGAGCACCTCCCGCTTCGCCTCGCCCTCGGGCGTGGTCGAGTCCGCGTAGAAGTAGTAGACGCCCGCGCACTCCGGGGCGTTGCTCGCCCACGTGCGCTTGGCCCGGCGGTCCGGCGACACCTGCAGCGCGAACTCCGTCAGGTCCTCCAACGTGTGCACGCCGAGGTTGCCGACCCGCTCCAGGAGGCCGTGCAGGACGTCGACGGTGGCGCGGGCGTCGCTGAGCGCCCGGTGGTTGGGCTCGGTGGCGGCGCGGAAGTACCGCGCGAGGGTGGCGAGCTTGCAGTTGGGCACCTCGTCGCGCAGCAGGGCGGTGCGGGCCAGCGCGACGGTGTCGACGACGGTGGGGCGCGGCCACGGCATGCCCAGTTCCTCGTAGCCGCGGCGCAGGAAGCCGGTGTCGAAGCGGGCGTTGTGCGCCACGATCACCGCCCCGGCCGCGAACTCCGCGAACGCGGGCAGCACCTGCGACGGCGGGGGAGCGGACGCCACCATCTGGTTCGTGATGCCGGTGAGGACCTGGATCATCGGCGGGATGGGCGCCGATGGCCGCACCAGCGTCTGGAACTCGCCGACGACCTGCCCGCCGCGGACCTTCACCGCGCCGACCTCCGTGATCTCCGAATCGGCCCCGCCCCCCGTCGTCTCCAGGTCCACCACCACGAAGGTGACGTCCGAGAGATGCACACCGAGGTCCTCGAAGGACGGCTGTGCGGGGGAGATGTCCGGCATGGGGCAGACAGTAGAAGGTGGGGGTGACAGAAATGTCGGAGGGTGGGGGCAGGGTGGCGCCATGGCAACTCTCCATGTTGATTGCACCACCTGCTCCGCCCGAGGCGCCGGGTGCGCCGACTGCGTGATCTCGCTGCTGCTCGGGGCGCCGGACGACGTCGGGCTCGAGGACGAGGAGCGCAGCGCGCTGGCCGTCCTCGCCGACGCCGGACTGGTTCCGCCGCTGCGGTTGGCCGGGGCTGCCGGCTCGCCGGGCGACACGCCGGTCCCACTGGGGGTCCAGCCCGGGGTGGGGAGACGCATCGACGAGCAGTTTGAGAAGAGCCTGAAACGCGCTTAAGATTCTCTCAGATTTGTCCTTCCATCTGGAGATGACGTGAACCGAGTTCGACTCGCTATTGCCGCCGGCCTGGCAGCCGCCATCCTCGCCACCTCGGGCATCGCCGCCCAAGCCGATCCAGCAGCGGTGGAGAAGGCGCGTGAGGAACTGGCCCGGATCCACCAGGAGGCCTCGGCGATCGACCAGCAGCTGATCGAGGCCCACGAGCGCGTGCAGCTGGCCGAGGCCAAGCTCAAGACCCTGACCGCGGACCTGCAGGTGCAGGAGGCGAAGGTCGCCACCCTCGCGGACCAGATGGGCGACGTCGCCGCGCTGCAGATGCAGCAGGACTCCATCAGCGTCACCGCCCAGCTGCTCGCCAGCGGGTCGTCGGACAACTTCCTCAGCGGCCTGGCCACCTACCAGAGCGAACTCGAGCGCTCCAACGCCGGCGTGCAGCAGCTCCAGCTGGACCAGGCCAAGCTCAACACTCTCCGCGAGGACGCCGCCGCGACGGAGGCTGCGCTGCAGAAGGACGTCGCGGCCAAGACCGAACTGGCGAAGTCCTACGACGCGAAGGAGGTCGCCGCCCAGCGCGTGTACGACCGCCTGTCCGCGGAGGAGCGCGAGCGCCTCGCCCGCATCGAGGAGGAGCGCCAGCGCGCCGCCGAGGAGGCGCAGCGCCAGGCCGAGGCCCGCGCGGCCGCCGCGGCGGGCACGAGCCGGTCGCGGGACACGGCGGCGACATCGTCGTCGGCCGCCGCGTCGTCGAGCGCTCCGGCTGCCGAGACTGCGGTGAGCAGCGGGCCGGCGTCGTCGCGGGCGCAGGGCGCGGTCAACGCGGCGCTGGCCAAGGTCGGCAGCCGCTACGTGTGGGGCACCTCCGGTCCCAGCACCTTCGACTGCTCGGGCCTCACCAGCTACGCCTATCGCCAGGTGGGGATCACGCTGTCGCGGTCGTCGCGGGCGCAGTACTCCGGCGCCGGTTACCGCGTGCCGCTGTCGGACATCAAGCCCGGTGACCTCGTCTTCTACTACAGCCCCGTCAGCCACGTCGCGATGTACATCGGCAACGGGCGCATCGTCCACGCCGCCAACCCCCGCACCGGCGTCAACACCGCCGGCCTGCACTCGATGCCGATCACGGGCGTGCGCCGGGTCGTCGGCTGAGTCGCGGGTCCGCGCCGCAGCACGAATAGCAGCAGAACTCGACCCCCGATGCCCTCTACGGGCTCGGGGGTCGAGTGTGTCTGCGATTGGTGCCGTCGGTGGCGCGAGGGCTAGCTCAGCGATGCGATGAACCGCCGCGACTCCGCCACGATCAGGTCCGCGTCGTGGTCCAGCGTCGCGACGTGGTAGCTGCGGTCCAGCGACGCCACCCGCACGTCGCGCACGTCGCGGCGGATCAGCTCGGCGCTCAGGTCGTCGACGACGTGGTCCTGCGGCGAGCGCATCAGCAGCACCGGCGCCTCGACGCCACGCAGCCCGGCCCGCGCCTCACGCCACAGATCCGTCATCGAGCCCAGGCTGCGCACGGAGAACTTGGGATAGGCGGGCTCGACGACGTCGGGCTTGGCGATGTCCGACGCGATGCCCTTCTGCGGCGGCACCAGCCACCGCAGCCGGGACGCGACGGCGATTCGGAGATCCCGCGACGCGATCGCCGGGTTCACCAGCATGACACCCGCGACCTTGTGCCGCGCGGCCAGGCGCAGCGCCAGCGCCCCACCCATCGACAGCCCGCCGACGAACACCAGTCGCCGCTCCGCCGCCAGGTGCAGGTAGGCGTCCTCGACGGCGGCGTACCAGTCCCACCACCGCGTGCGCGCCATGTCCTGCCACGACGTCCCGTGTCCCGGCAGGCGAGGGGCGACGACGCGGGCGCCGGCCCAGCCGTCGTCGGGTGTCGCGAGCGCCTCCGCCCAGGGCCGGATCGAGGCGACGGACCCGGTGAAGCCGTGGGCGAGCACGACGCCGACGTCGCCGTCGCCGAGGTGCAGCGGGCGGGCTTCGGGCCAGACGTGGGGCGCGGGACGGCGAGAGGAGAACATGGCTTGAGGATACGGCGCGGTCGGTGTCGCGGGGGCGTCGCCGTCGGGGGACTTGTCGCGCCGTCGGGGACGCAGCACGAATGACAGGGTTACTCGAGTGCCGAGGCGATATAGGGGGTCGGTGGGGAAGTTCGACGGCGTGTCGTGCAGGAAGGGGTGGGGATCCGTCAGGCGCGGGGCGGGTCGAGGAGGTGTCGCGCGGGCGGGGCGGGGACCGGAGGGTCCCCTAGACTGCCGGGCATGTGGTACCGCTTCTTCAAGGCCCTCATCTTCCATCCCCTGGTGCGGTTCGGCTACCGCGCCAAGGTCATCGGAGCTGAGAACTTCCCCCGCACCGGCGGCGCCATCTTGGTCAGCAACCACATCGGCGCGCTCGACTCCCTCGTCGTGCCCGCCATGATGCCGCGACCCCTCACGTTCCCCGCCAAGGCCGAGCTCTTCACCGGCCAGGGCGGCGTCGGCGCCAAGATCATCGCCTGGTTCCTCAAGGTCGTCGGCATGGTTCCCATGGACCGCAGCGGCGGCCGCGCCAGCGCCGACGCCCTGGGCGCGATCTCCGACCAACTCGCCGCCGGCAACGTCGTCGCCATCTACCCCGAAGGCACGCGATCCCCGGACGGGCGCCTCTACAAGGGCAAGACCGGCATGGCGCGGATCGCGCTGCAGAACGACGTCCCCATCATCCCCGTCGGCGTCGTGGGGACGAAGTCCTACAAGGGCCCGTTCGGGATCCCGTGGGCCAAGCGCCCCGTCGTGCGCATCGGCAAGCCCCTGCGGTTCCCCGAGTTCGCCCACGCCCCCGGCAACACCAAGGTGCTGCGCTGGGTGACCGACGAGGTGCTCGCCTCCATCCAGGCGCTCACCGGGCAGGAATACGTCGACGTCTACGCCACCCGCGTCAAGTCCGGCGACCTCAAGGACGGCGGCTCGGACGCCTTCGTCCTGCCGCGCCCAGGGGGCGGCGACAAGCCGCAGCTCGAACCCAGGGACGCGGGTGCCTGAGCAGGCCCTCACCACCACGCGCCGGGCCCGGTCCGCGGCATGGCCGGGCGGCCAGGCCGTCGTCGGCTTCCGTGACCGATACGACCTCCTCGGGCGCGTCTACGCCGTCGCCGTCGTCGCGCGCTCCCTGCTCGGGCTCCATGCCGTCTTCGTCAACATGTTCTACGTCATCCCCTACTCGTACGGCCCCATCGGCGTCACGGCGGCGTCGGTCGCACTCACGGTCTGGCACGTGTTCATCTCCTGGTGGATGATGGACCCGGCCAACCGGACCGTCCGCGCGCACCTCGCCGACCTCGGCATGACCGTCACCATCATCCTGTACACGGTGCTGGTCGTGCCGCCGGGCGGGTCGCCGCTGTCGATGGCCGGGTACTGGGCCGCTGGCTGCGCCGCGTACGCCGCGATCTTTCTCTCCACGCCGTGGGGGGTCGTGTTCGCACTCGCCACCTCGGCAGCACTCCTCGGCGTGCCCGAGCACTTCGAGCTGCAGCGCCTCGGCGCGTCGTTCGTCACCGTCGTCCTCATCGCCTGCCTCGGCGTCCTCATCCAGCAGTTCCGCGCCACGATCATGGAGCACGAGCGCGAACGCGTCCGGACCGCGGCCCTGGCCGAGCGCGAAAGACTGTCGCGGATCGTGCACGACGGCGCCCTCCAGGTCCTCGCGCTGGTTGAGCGCGAGGGACCCGAGATGGGGGAGCGGGGCGCGCGGCTCGCGGCGCTGGCCCGCGAGTCCGAGGCGCAGCTGCGGGCGCTGCTGCAGGACCGCGAAGTCGTGGACGCTGACCATGACAACCTCGTCGACCTCGCCGCCGCCCTCGACAAGTACCAGTCCGCCCGCGTCACCGTCTCCACCATGGCCAGCCTGGTCATGGCGCCTCGCGCCGTCGTCGACGAGGTGGAGTCGGCGCTGAGCGAGATCCTCACCAACGTCCGCAGCCACGCCGGCCCCGACGCGCAGGCCTGGATCCTGCTGGACCAGGAAACGGACCGCGAGGTGATCCTCTGGGTCCGCGACAATGGGGTCGGCATGAGTGCCGAGCAGGTGACCCAGGCGGCCGAGGCCGGTCGAATGGGCATCAAGGGCTCCATCGTCGGCCGCATCACCGCCCTCGGCGGGAGCGCGCTGCTGAAGTCGTCGCCCGGTGCCGGTGCCGAATGGGAACTGAGGATCCCGATCGACGTCGAGGCAGGAGACCGCGCCAGATGATGAACACCCAGGCACCCATGCGGCGCCGCGTGATGCTCGTCGACGACCATCCCATGTGGATCGAGGCCCTGAGCGAGGACCTGTCCGAGGAGGGCTTCGACATCGTCGCGGTGGCCAAGAACGGTACCGAGTGCCTCGCCCGGGCGCGGGCGACCCGGCCCGAGGTCGTGGTCATGGACCTGCAGATCCCCGAACCCGACGGCGCCACCTGCATCGAACACCTCCTCGGCGAGCTGCCGGACCTGCAGGTGCTGGTGATGTCCGCCTCGGGGGAGCGCGACGACGTCCTGCGCGCCATGAAGGCCGGCGCCAAGGGCTACCTGGTGAAGTCCGCGTCGAAGGCCGAACTGATCGACGGCGTCCGCCGCACCGCCGCCGGCGACGCCGTGTTCACGCCCGGGCTCGCGGGGCTGGTGCTCGGAGAGTTCCGGCGCATGGTGAGCACGGCGCGGTCGCTGAATCAGGAGGGGCCGGTCCTGACGTCGCGGGAGATCGAGGTGCTGCGGCGCGTCGCGAAGGGCATGGCGTACCGGGAGATCGCGGACGAGCTGTTCGTGTCGCACCGCACGGTGCAGAACCACGTGCACAACGTGCTGAGGAAGCTTCAGCTGCATAACCGCGTGGAGCTGACGCTGTACGCGATCGACCAGGGGCTGCACGACCCTTCGGAGTAGGGCGTTCAGCTGCCGGGGTTGGGGGATCGACGCCTGCGGCGTCGGCTTCGAGACTCGCCCGGCTGCTGCGCACCGGGCGCGACCTCAGCGAGCGGGGAAGGCGTCGGCTTCGAGACTCGCCCGGACGGCTGCGCCGTCAGGCGCGACCTCAGCGAGCGGGGAAGGCGTCGGCTTCGACCCAAACGCTCGCCGCGCCACCTGCACGACACGCCGTCGAAGTGCGCGCTCAACGTCCTATGCCGGGCTGGGGTCCGAGTGGGGCTGCTATTCGTGCTGGGGTTGGGGGATCGACGCCTGCGGCGTCGGCTTCGAGACTCGCCCGGACGGCTTCGCCGTCGGGCGCGACCTCAGCGAACGGACTGGCGCGACCTCAGCGAACGACTGGCGCGACCTCAGCGAACGAATGGCGCGACCTCAGCGAACGAATGGCGCGACCTCACCGAACGAATGGCGCGACCTCAGCCAGCGGAACGGCGCGACCTCAGTGGGCGGGCCGGGGTCACCTCAGCGAGCCGGGGGAGCGAGGGGTCCACGGGGGGTCCGCGCGGCGGGGCCCGTTCCGACGGTGCAGTAACCTACGCACCATGTCGAGCATCATCTCCCGGGAAGAACTGCGCGCGCTGCCGATGATCCAGCAGCCGACCTACCCGGATCAGGCCGCCCTGGATCGGACGATCGACGCGCTCGAAGCGCTGCCCCCGCTCGTCTTCGCCGGCGAATGCGACGACCTGCGCCTGAAGCTCGCCGAGGTCGCCGAAGGCCGCGCCTTCCTGCTGCAGGGCGGCGACTGCGCGGAGACGTTCGACGCCGTCACCGCCACCAACATCAAGTCCAAGCTGCTCGTCCAGCTCTCCATGGCCGTCGTCATGACCTACGCGGCGCAGGTGCCCGTGGTGAAGGTCGGCCGCATCGCCGGCCAGTACGCCAAGCCGCGCTCCAAGGACACCGAGACCCGCGGCGACGTCACCCTCCCCGCCTACCGCGGCGACGCCATCAACGGCTTCGGCTTCACCCCCGAGGACCGCGCCCACGACCCCCAGCGCCTGCTGCGCGTCTACAACGCGTCGGCCGCCACGCTCAACCTCGTCCGCGCCTTCGTCAAGGGCGGCTTCGCCGACCTGCGCGGCGTCCACACCTGGAACGCCCAGTTCGTCCGCGACTCCTCCGTCGAGGCCGAATACGAGGAGCTGGCCTCCGAGATCGACCGCGCGCTCGCCTTCATGGTCGCGTGCGGCGTCCACGACGACTCGCTGTCCACCGTCGACTTCTACGCCTCCCACGAGGCGCTGCTGCTCGAGTACGAGCGCGCGCTCACCCGCGTCGACTCCCGCTCGCAGGAGCTCTACACCTGCTCCGGCCACATGCTGTGGATCGGGGAGCGCACCCGCCAGCTCGACGGCGCGCACGTCGAACTGCTGCGCCGCGTGCAGAACCCGCTCGGCATCAAGCTCGGCCCCACCACCACCCCTGAGCAGGCCATCGAGCTCGCCGACCGCCTCGACCCCGACCGCGTTCCGGGCCGCATCACCTTCATCACCCGCATGGGCGCCAAGAAGGTCCGCGACGTCCTGCCGGGCGTCATCTCCGGCATCGAGGCCACCGGCCGGAAGGTTGCCTGGGTGTGCGACCCGATGCACGGCAACACGTTCGAGGCCGCCAACGGCTACAAGACGCGCTCCTTCACCGACGTCGTCGACGAGGTCAACGGCTTCTTCGACGTCCACGAGCAGCTCGGCACCTGGCCCGGCGGCTTGCACGTCGAGCTGACCGGCGACGACGTCACCGAGTGCGTCGGCGGCATCTTCAACCTCGGCGAGGACGACCTGGCCAACCGCTACGAGACGGTGTGCGACCCACGTCTCAACCGCAACCAGTCGTTGGAGCTGGCGTTCACCGTCGCCAAGCGCCTGCGCTCGGGGCGGCTGGGCCGTGTGAACCCCGTCCAGGAGTTCAGGGCCAAGGAACTGTGACCGGACCCCGCGACGTGATCGACCTGCGTTCCGACACCGTCACCCGCCCCAGCGCCGCGATGCTCGCGGCCATGGCCGAGGCCCCCGTCGGCGACGACGTGTACGGGGAGGATCCCACGGTCGCGGAGCTTGAGGCCGAGGTCGCGGGGCTGTTCGGCAAGGAGGCGGCGCTGTTCTGCGCCACCGGCTCGCTCAGTAACCTGCTCGGCGTCTGGCTGCACACCGCACCCGGCCGCGAGGTCCTCTGCGACGCCTACGCCCACATCGCCCGCGCCGAGATGGGCGCCCACGGTGCGCTGCACGGCGTGACGATGCGCACCTGGGTGTCCGAGCGCGGCCGCCTCGTCGCCGACGACGCCCTCAACCTGGTGGCGGTCAACTGCCGGCCCTACCTCGTCGAGACCGCGTGCCTCGAGGTGGAGGACACGCACAACTTCGGCGGCGGCACCGTGCAGGACTACGCGCAGCTCGTCGCCCTGAGCGACGGCGCCCGCGACCTCGGCGTCGCGACGCATCTCGACGGCGCCCGCCTCGCCAACGCGGTGGCCGTGACCGGCCGCCCGCTCAGCGACTACGGCCGCCTGTTCGACACCGTCAGCTTCTGCCTCTCGAAGGGTCTTGGCGCCCCTATCGGCAGCGTGCTGGTGGGCACCGCCGAGCAGATGTCGCGGGCGCGGGAGCAGCGCAAGCGCCTGGGTGCCGGGTGGCGGCAGGCGGGCGTGCTCGCCGCGGCCGGCCTGGTCGCGGTGCGGGAGAACATGGGCCGCATCGTCGACGACCATCGCGCCGCCCGCACCCTGGCCGCCGCCATCAACGAGGCCTGCCCGGGCGCCGTCGACGAGGCCGGGGTCGAGACCAACATCGTGCTCATCCCGACGCCGGGAGCGCCGGCGATCACGGCGCGGCTCGCCGAGCGCGGCGTGCGGATCAGCGTGCTCGGCCCGACGTCGCTGCGTGCCGTCACCCACCTCGACGTCACCGAGGAGCAGTGCCGCGAGGCCGGGGCCGTCATCGGCGCCGAGCTCGCCTCCCTGGCCTGATCAGCGCCCGGCCAGCTCCGGGAGCGGGCGCGGCCACGCCCCCAGCTGCTGCCACACGAAGTCCGGCACGCGCCCGAAGAAGCCGTGCAGGAACTGGGACGCGCGATCGATGTCGTCGGGGAGCCACTGGCCGCCGTCGCCCACCCGGATCCGCGACCCCTCGACCTGGAACGACGGCGCCCGCACCGCCAGCATCCACTCCATCTGCCGCTGGTGCACGACGTCGGACGCGAACCTCGGGTTCGGGCAGCGGACCTTGAACCGCCGGTTGAACTCCTCCCACTCGAACGACTGCGCCGCCCCGAACAGGCCCCAGTTGACGCTGATGTCGCCGAACGGGAACGTCGTGCGGAACTCGCACAGCTCCTCGCTGTGCCGGCGGGTCTCGGTGTGCGTGCGGCCCTGCGCGTCGGTGCGGGTGTGGGTGGTCTCCCACTCGTGGCGCAGCCGCACGAAGGGAATGCCGGCGTTCTCGGAATGGATGATGTCGACGGCCTTGTGGTTGCGGCCGCCGCCGGTGTGCTCGAGGAGTTCCAGGTACGAGTCGTCGCGGGGGACGTAGGTCCAGGAGGGGCGCTGGTGGAAGCTGAGCGACGACGGCGGCGGGGGAGCCGCGAACTCCATCGCCCGCGACGCCCGCAGCCGGGCGCGGACCGCCGCGAGGATCTCGATCGCCGCGGCCAGCTGGTCGGCCTGCTTCGGCGCGTCGATGAGGACGAGCCGGTCGCCGTCGACGCTCACCCGGTACGGGCCCGCCAGCGCGGGGGCGGCGGCCTCGGCCAGGATCGCCGCGTACTCGGCGTCGGGTGCCGACGCCGTCACCGGCCCGAGCGTGACTAAATCGCCGAGCCGCAGCTGGGGCGCGTCGCCGTGGGACACCTCGCCCTCCATGAGGCTGTGGGGCAGTGGCATCGTGACGACGTACCCGCCCGAACGCCACTGCGAGCTCTTGTAGCGGAACGCGGAGAACGGGGTGCCGTCGGATGCCTGCCCGGTCACCTGGTCGTCCACGGAGCGGCTGAAGCCGAGCCCGAACGGCGGCACGTTCAGCCCGAACGCCACCGCGATCGACGGTGACGTGACGAACGTCCAGCCTCGCTCGCGCAGCTGCTTGACGTACAGGTGCCGGTGGATGCCCCACGCGGCGGCGCCGATGACGACCGCTCCGATGATGAGCATGAGCAGTAGGCCGAGATCCATGCCGACGATTGTGACAGGGCCCGCGGTCACGCCCGTCGGGCGTGACGTAACTCACACCAGGGAGCATATGCAGCCGCAATCCGGCCGATTGCCACGACTGATGTGAGTTCTGTCACGCGTTCGCCCGGCGACCCGGCAGGACGGCGAGCAATAGGGCCGCGATCACGAGCCCTCCGCCGACCACCATGGTCGCGGTGACCGCCTCCAGCCCTGCCGCGACCGAGAACACCGCCGCCCACACCGGCTCCGTGCACATGATCACCGCGGCCGGCGTCGCGGCGACATGGCTCTGTCCCCAGCTCTGCAGCAGCAGTGCCACCGCGCCGCACACGATCCCCAGGTACAGCAGCTGCGCCCATGTGCCCGCGTCCGCGGGCAACGGCTCCCCGAGCAGCGGCCACGCCACCAGACTCACGACGGCACCCGCCGCCGCCTGCGCCACCGTCAGCTGCGTGACGTTGCGGCGCGTCACCCGCCGCCCCAGCAGCACGATGTGCACCGCGTAGATGCCCGCGCTCAGCAGCGTCAACGCCGCCCCCGCGGCGAAGTTCGACGACTCGCCCTCGTGCCCGGCGGCGAGCACGGAGATCCCCGCGACCGTCACCGCGACCGCCACCCACGTCGCGACCGGCTGCCGGTGCCGGAGGAACACCGCCGTGATCAGCGCGGTGAACACCACGTAGGTGGCGGTGAGGAAGCCGGTCGTCGACGGCGCGATGAGCCGCAGCCCGAGCGTCTGCGTCGCGAGCCCCGCCGCCAGCAGCAGCCCCAGCCCGCCGCCCGCGACGGCGTCGCGCCACGGCATGCGCAACCGCCGCGGGAACATGAGCGCGATGGCCGCCCCAGTGAGGATGAGCCGCAGCGTCACGACCCCGAGCGGGGACAGCGCGCCGAACGCGCTCTTGGCCACCACGACGGTCGAGCCCCACGCGACCGCGGCCGCCAGCAACGCGGCGACGGGCAGCCAGGCGCCGCGGGTGGTGGGGGTCACGGCGGCAACCGTAGCGCACGGCGCCGGGGGAGCCGCGTCAGGCGACGTGCAGGACCACCGTCGACCCGACGGGCACCGACGTCCCCTCGCCGGGGTCGGTCCCCGAGGCGATGTTGAGCGGGATGGGGAAGTCCGACGACCGCCGCACCTCGATCTTGAGGTCCAGGTCCTCCAACAGCTTCACGGCCTCGTCGGTGCTCTTCAACCGGACCGACGGGATGGTCACCATGACCGGGCCGAGGGACTTGGTGATCGTGATGGTGTCGCCGCGCTTGCCGGTGCCGGACTTCGGGTCCTGCTTGATGATGCGGCCGGCCTCGACCGTGGCCGAGTTCTCCTCGCGCACCTCGACGGCGAAGCCGAGCTTCTTGAGGTCCGCCACCGCCTGGTCCGCCTTGTCGCCGGTGAGGTCGGGGATGCGGATGGGCTCGGGGCCCTTGGACACGGTGAGATCGATCGGCGTCCCGGGCTTCAGCTGCGTCCCGGGCTCCTGCGACGCGGTGAGCACCTCGCCCACGGGCCGCGACTCCGACCACACCTCCGTCACCTCGCCCACGGCCATCCGGCCCTCGACGATCGCCCGCTCCGCCGCCTCCCGCGACGCGCCCACCACCTCGGGCATGGGGTAGCGCTCGGGTCCCAGCGACATCACGAGCGTGACCTCGGAGCCGCGCAGCATGCGCTCGCCCGACGACGGGTCGGTCTCGATGACCAGCCCCCTCGCCACGGTCTCGGAGTACTCGTCGACCGTCGTGACGGTGAGGTCGTTGGCCACCGCCGCCTCGCGGGCCTTCGCCTCGTTGAGGCTCGCCATCGCCGGCACAGAAGTGAACCGGCCCTCCATCCACCACCACGTCCCGACGCCGGACAGGACCGTCAGCAGCAGCACCAGCGTCACGCCGATGACCCAGCGGCGCCGCCGGTGCACCGGGTCGTGTGAGATGTGCAAGTTCGGGAAGACGGGCGTGCGCTGGCTGCGCGGGCCGGCGCTGGGTTGCGACCGCGGAGGCACCGGCGATGGCACGGGCGTCGCCGGGATGGGGGAGACCGGGGACCGGGCCGGGCGCGTCGCCGCCGGGGGCCGGGATCCGCGGCGCACGATCACCGTCTCCGGCTCGTGCGGGGACGCGGGCCGCGGCCGGTCGGCCGTGCGGTGGTGCACCGGCTGCGTGTCGTCATCGGTGGGGCTGTCGGGCAGGATCGCGGCGGCCAGCGCCGGGTTGTCGGACCCGCCCGTGCGCAGCAGTTCGTGCCGCACCCGGCGCACCGCGGTCAGCAGCTCGCGGCCGTCGGCGATCCGCGCCCGGGGATCGCGCGCCACGCACGCGAGGACCAGGGTGTCGACGTAGTCGGGGATCTGGTGCTCGGCCGTGTGCCCGATCTCTTCGAGCCGCTCCGACGGGCGCTCGATGTCGACGTTCACGTGCCGGTAGGCGATCTGGTAGTTGTTCTCGCCCGTGTGGGGCTTGCGGCCGGTCAGCATCTCGAACAGCACGACGCCGGCGGAGTACACGTCACTGCGGCCGTCGGGGCGCGCGTGCGTGACGAGTTCGGGCGGCAGGTAGCTGGCGGTGCCCACCAGGACGCCGGTCGCGGTCATCTGCGGCGACCCGACCTGGCGGGCCAGGCCGAAGTCCGCGACCTTGATCTGGCCCCGCGCGGTGATCATGACATTCTCGGGTTTGATGTCGCGGTGCACGACGCCGGACTCGTGCGCGGCCGCCAGCGCCGCGGCCACCTGCTCGAAGATCTCCAGCGCCCGGGCGGGGGGCAGCGGGGCCTCGCGGCTGATCACGCGGCGCAGCGTCTCGCCGTCGATGAACTCCATGACGATGTACGGCTGGCCCTGCGAGCTGCCCTGGTCGAAGACGCTGACGACGGCGGGGTGGCTGAGGACTGCGGCGGAGCGGGCCTCCCGGTCGAACTTGGCCGCGAACTCGTCGTCCTCGCCGAGGTCGCTTCGCATCACCTTCACCGCAACCGCGCGCGACAGGCGCAGATCGCGCGCGCGATAGACCGTGGCCATGCCGCCGCGCGCCACCTTCGCCACGATCTCGTAGCGGTCGTCGAGCACGTGACCGACCAACGGGTCGAAAGTGCTGTTCATGCCACTCCAAGCACGGTCGGGGAAGAGGCCGTGTGAGCCCGTCTGGACCCCGATTGTAGACGGCGGCCCGCCCGGACGCCGCGTCGCAGGTGCGGCGAGTCGGTCCGGAGGCGCCCTCCGGCCAGGGACGGCGGGCTAGATTGGGGCGCATGACAGCCCTCGTCGGACTCAAGACCCGCCTGCGCCTGGCACGGCTCGCCCTCGTCATCCCGCCGCACGCGGCCGGCCCCGAGGCCGCCGACTTCGCGGCCCACGGCGCCGACCTGCTCATCTTCACGCGCGGGGACCGCAGCGTCGAGGAGGCCGTCGAGGTCATCGACGTCGCCCGCAAGCGGCTGTTCGGGCTGCAGACGATCGTCGCGACGGACTCGGCCGACGTCGGCCAGGCCGCCAAGGCGGACGCCGTCTTCTACCGCCGGCCCGGGTGGCGGCCGTTCGGGTTCCGCAAGCCCCACGAGTTCGCGCTGCTCGGCCGCTCCATCGACGGGCCCGAGGACGCGGACAAGCTCGACGGCGACCCGTTCACCTTCGGTTTCGTCGGCCCGGCCATCGAGGACGGGCTGGTCGGGGCGGGGGTCGCGGAGATGGCGCGGCAGTATCCGCCGATGGCGCTGCCCGCGCACCCCGTCTGGTTCGCCGCCGGTGGCATCTCGCCGGACACGGTCGAGGCCGTCATCGCGGCGGGCGCACGGCGCGCAGCGGTGTCGTCGGCCGTGTTCGACAGCGAGGACCCGTTCGCGACGACCAGGCTGCTGGCCGATGCCCTCAAGGGCGCCTGGATCACCGAGCCCGGGGCCGAGGCCTACGGCGAGGACGCGTTCCGCGCCTGAGTGAGGTGCCCCGCTCCGGGTGCCCACACCCGCGGCCGCTCGCCGCGGATCGCGGCGGTGATCCACCACGTCGCCTCGACCACCGCCATGCCGACGGCTCCCGCGACGATGCCCACCATGAGCTTCGCCGGGTCGGTGGTGTCGAGGGCCAGTGCGTCGTGCCACACGGGGATCCAGAACATGAGGAAGTAGAACGCGAACGCGAACGCGACCAGGCCGATCCGCCACCAGTAGTAGGGCCGCGCGACGGTGGCCAGCACCCACGTCGCGGTCATGATCAGCGCGATGAGGGTGGCCGTGGACGCCTGGTGCTGCGCGGCGTCGGTGACGTCGCCGAAGCCGCGCGTCATGACGTAGGTGACGGTCGCGACGGCGGTCACCGTCAGCCCGCCCGGCACCGCGACGGTGAGCGTGCGCCGCACGAAGCCCGGCCGGGCGCGCTCCCGGTTGGGGGCGAGGCTGAGCAGGAACGCCGGGATGCCGATCGTGAACCAGCCCACCACCGTCATCTGTAGCGGCAGGAAGGGGTTCGGCAGCCCCATGAGGCCGATGACCAGCGCCAGCCCGACCGCGTAGATGGTCTTGGTGAGGAACAGCTTGGCGACCCGCTCGATGTTGCCGATGACCCGCCGCCCCTCCGCGACGACGTACGGGAGCGTGGCGAACCGGTCGTCGAGCAGCACGATCTGCGCGACCGCGCGCGTGGCCGGTGCCCCCGACCCCATCGCCACACCCAGGTCGGCGTCCTTGAGGGCCAGCACGTCGTTGACGCCGTCGCCGGTCATCGCGACGGCGTTGCCGCGCGCCTGCAGCGCCCCGACCATCGTCCGTTTCTGTTCGGGCGTGACGCGTCCGAACACGTCGTGGCGGTCGACGACGTCGGCGAGCTCCTCGGTGCCGGCGGCGGGCAGGGTGCGGGCGTCGATGGGGTCGCCGATATCGACGCCCAGCGAGCGGGTGACCGCCCCGACGGAGGCCGCGTTGTCGCCGGAGATCACCTTCACGCGCACACCCTGCTCCTGGAAGTAGGCCAGGGTGTCGGCGGCGTCGGGCCTGGTCAGCTGGTCGAGCACCACGAGCGCGACCGGGGAGACGGGTCCCGGGGCGGCGGCGTCGTCGACGCTGATGGCGCATCGGGCGAGCAGCAGCACGCGGCGGCCGGACGCCGCGATGACGTCGGCGTGTCCCGCGACGGCGGGCTCGGCCAGCACGTCGGGTGCGCCCAGCACCCACGACGTGCCGTCGCCGAAGGTCGCGCCCGACCACTTCTTCGCCGACGTGAACGGGGCGCGGGCCGTGACCAGCCACGGCCGGTCCGTGGGCCCGACGGCGGCCGCCACCGCCTGCATCGACGCGTTCGGCGCGGGGTCCGCCGTCACCAGCTGGGCGAGGGCCTCGCGGGCGGCGTCGGCGTTGCCGTCGAGGGGGATGATCTCGGCCAGCGTCATGGCGTTCTGGGTGAGGGTGCCCGTCTTGTCGGCGCACACGACGCTGACCCGGGCGAGGCCCTCGATCGCGGGCAGCTCCTGCACCAGGCAGCGCCGGCGGCCCAGCCGGATGACGCCGAGCGCGAAGGCCATGGACGTGAGCAGGACGAGGCCCTCGGGCACCATCGGGACCAGGGCGCCGACCATGCGCAGCGCCGACTCCTGCCACGTGGTGTCGGGCTGGCTGAACTGGACCACGATCGTCAGCAGCCCCACGGGCACGAGCAGGAACGACACGTACTTGAGGATCTGGTTGATGCCCTGCCGGAGCTCGGAGTGCACCAAGGTGAACTTCGCGGCCTGCGCGGTGAGCTGGGCGGCGTACGCGTCGGCGCCGACCTTCTCGGCGCGGTAGGCGCCCGACCCGGACACGACGAACGCGCCGGACAGCACCGGGTCTCCGGGCTCCTTCGGCACGGGGTCCGCCTCGCCGGTCAGCATCGACTCGTCGACCTCGAGGTAGTCCGCGGCCACGACGGCGCCGTCGACGACGATCTGGTCACCCGGCGCGACGACGATGAGGTCGTCGAGGACGACATCGTCGCGGGCCACGAGCCTGCGCTCGCCGTCGCGGACGACGGTGGGGTGCGCCTCGCCGATGACCGCCAGGTTGTCCAGCGTCCGCTTGGCGCGCAGCTCCTGCACGATGCCGATGATCGAGTTGGCGACGATGAGCAGCGCGAACGCCCCCTGGGTGAGGTTGCCGGTGGCCGCCACGATGCCGAACAGGACCAGCAGGATGCCGTTGACCCGGGTGAACACGTTGGCGCGCACGATGTCCCAGGTGCTGCGCCCCGAGCGCGCCGGCAGTCTGTTGATCTGGCCGGCGGCGGTGCGCTCCTCGACCTCGGCGGCGGTCAGGCCGCGCAGCTGATGGTCAGTGGGCACGCCGGACGCTCCGCGCGGCGAGCTCGCCCAGCGCGGTGCGGCCCGCCGCCGTCATGTCGGTGGCCGCGAGCACGGCGAGTGCCTGGGTGTAGTGCTCCTCGATGAGTCCCTCGACGTGCGCCCGGGCCCCGGAGGCGTCGATGAGCCCGGCCGCGCGCTCGACGTCGCCGTCGGTGAGCTCGCCGGCGCGCAGGAGGGCCTCGAGTTCGGCGGCGTCGGCGGGGGAGGCCTCGGCCAGCGCGGTCAGCACGAGGACGGTGCGCTTACCCTCCCGGATGTCGCCGCCGTAGGGCTTGCCGGTGACGGCCGGGTCGCCGTAGACGCCCAGGACGTCGTCGCGGAGCTGGAAGGCCCGGCCGACCAGCGAGCCGAACCCGCCGAGCGCGGCCAGGAGGGCGTCGTCGGCGCCGCCGAGGGCCGCGCCGATCTCCGCGGGGCGGCGGATCGAGTAGCGGGCCGACTTGAACTCCAGCACGCGGCGGGCGTCGTCGAGTTCCTCGGCGGGTGTCGTCGCGCCCGTGACGCCGTACTGCGCGGCGACGTCGAGGTACTGCCCGGCCGTGACCTCCGCGCGCATGGCGCTGAGCAGCGGGCGGGCGCGGTCCAGCAGCCCGGCACCGGATGCGTCGGCCAGCTCGATGCTCCACATCAGCAGCAGGTCGCCCAGCAGGATGGCCGATGACGTCCCGAACTCGCCGGCTGACGACCGGCCCCGCTGCGCGGCGTGCAGTTCCTCGAAGCGCTTGTGGGCCGCGGGGAGGCCGCGGCGGGTGTCGGCGGCGTCGATGAGGTCGTCGTGGACCAGGGCGCTGACGTGCAGCAGGTCGAGCGAGGAGGCGACGGCGAGCAGCGGCCCGTCGTCGTCCGGCTGGCCCGCCGCCGCGACGTAGCCCCAGTAGCAGTACGCCGGCCGCAGCCGCTTGCCGCCGGCGGTGGCCTCGCGGGCCACGTCGAGCAGCGGTGTGGCGCCGATCTCCGACAGGAGCGGGGCCTGAGCGGCCAGGAAGCCGTCGATGGTTCCGCTGATCGCGGACAACAGAGGTCCGCTGAGCGGGGAGGTGGGGTCCAGGGAGCGGCTCACGGATCGAGCTTAGTAGGGGCGGACCCTATTGTTTCCCCATGCCGTCGACCGATCCGAAGCCCGGGACCGTGGCGGAGCTGTTCCGTTCGGCCCAGGGCCCCCTGTTCTCGTTCGAGTTCTTCCCCCCGAGGTCCGAGGAGGAGGAGCCCGTGCTGTGGGCCGCCGTCGAGGCGTTGGCCCCGCTGCAGCCGGCGTTCGTGTCGGTGACGTACGGCGCGAACGGGTCGCGGCGCGACCGGACCATCCGGGCCACGCGCCGCATCGCCGAGTCCGCCGGGCCGTTGACGGTCGGCCACCTCACGTGCGTGGCGCAGTCCAAGGCCGAACTGGCCGAGGCGCTCGCCGAATACCGCGAGGCCGGCGTGACCAACATCCTCGCGATCCGCGGCGACATGCCCGGCGGCGGGCCGTGGGAGCGGCACCCTGAGGGCCTGGCCAACGCGACCGAGCTGGTGCGGTTCATCAAGTCCGAGGGCGACTTCTGCGTCGGTGTCGCGGCGTTCGCGAACCCGCACGAGACCAGCAACGACCCGGACCTCGACGCGCGGATCCTCCTGGACAAGGTGGAGGCGGGGGCGGAGTTCGCCATCACGCAGCTGTTCTTCGAGGCGGAGCGCTACGCGGAACTCGTCGAGCGCATGCGCGGGCTGGGCTGCGAGATCCCGATCGTGCCGGGGATCATGCCGCTGACGGTGATCACGCAGATCGAGCGGTTCGCGGCGCTGTCGGGGCGGGCACTGCCCGACGCGCTGGTGTCGCGGCTGCGGGCGTGCGCGTCGAAGGAGGAGGTGCGCGAGGCGGGCCTGGCGGCGGCGGTGCAGATGAGCCGCGACCTGCTCGCCGCCGACGCGCCCGGGCTGCAGTTCTTCACGCAGAACCGCTCGAAGGCGACCCGCGAGGTCCTCGCCGAGGTGCTGACCACCGCCCGCTGACCCCGGCTCCGCGAGGCCGGGCGTCCGGTCAGTCCAGGAGGGCCCGCCACGCGGAGGTGTCGACGTCGAGCGTCACCATCCGCTGCGTCGCCCGCGTCAGCGCGACGTACAGCACCCGCTCCGCGCCCGGCGCCTCCGCGACGATCCCGTCCGGCGACACCACCACGACGCCGTCGTACTCCAGGCCCTTCGCCTGCAGCGCGGTGACGACGATGAGCCGGTTCTCGAACTCGCGCAGCCGCCGGTCCTCCATCACGAACAGCTGCACCTCCTGCAGCAGCGACGGCGGGCACACCACGCCGATCGTGCCCGTGACCTGGCCGGCCAGCTCCAGCAGCTGGTCGCGCAGGGCGTCGTGCAGATCCGCGCGCGTGGTGCGGGCCAGCGTCGGCTCGACGCCCGTCGAGCGCACCGCCTTCGGCAGGTCCGCCTCGGGGAACACCTTCGTGATCACCTGCGACGCCAGCGCGAACACCTCGCTGGGGGAGCGGTAGTTCGTGCTCAGCGTGAACGTGCGGCTCGGCGCGCGGCCGATGAGGTCCTCCATCGCGCGCCGGTTCTCCTCCGGGCGGGGGTAGGAGCTCTGCGCCGGGTCGCCCACGATGGTCCACGACGACTGCGGCCCGCGGCGGCGCAGCATCCGCCACTGCATGGGCGTCACGTCCTGGCCCTCGTCGACGAGGATGTGCGCGTACGTCGTCTGCGGATCCTCGTCGGGGTCGACGGTGCGCTCGGTCCGCAGCAGGTCCGCCGTCGTGAGCACCTCGGGGACGTTTCCGCCCTCGAGGAACACGTCGACCTCGGGCTCGGCGTCCTCCGGGGCCGGGCCGAGGATGTCGATGAGCTCGTCGAGCAGCGCGATGTCCGCCACCGACCAGCCGCGCTCGATCTCCGCGCCGTCGTCGAGGCCCTCGACCCACGCGTACGAGCGCACCAGCGCCGCCCGCTCGGCGTCGTCGAGTTCGCGGGCGACCTTCTCCACGACGGCGGGGTCCGCCAGCCGGGCGAGGGCCCGGGTCGCGGTGAGGCTCGGCCACCAGGCGTTCATGAACATCGCCAGGCGCGGGTGGTCGCGGACGCGCTCCTCGAGCTCGGCCGGCTCGATGGCGACGTCGTCGGGGAACTTGCGGATCAGCGCCTGCACGACCATGTCGGTGGCCTGCTTGCGGCCGCGGTTGAGCTTGGTGGAGCTGAGGACGGTGTCGCGGATCCGGCCGAGCTCGTGCTCCTCCAGGCCGAGAACCTCGCCCTTGACGGTGACCCGCAGCCGCAGCAGGTCCGGGTGGTCGATCAGCGGGGTGCGCACCAGCCGGCGCAGCACCTTGAGCATCGTGAGGCTGCCCTTGACGGTGGCCGCGGCGGCGTCGTCGACGTGCTCGCTCGTGATCCCCAGGACATCCCCGGCGACGGCGCCGATGGCCTTGAGGGTGACCGAGTCTTCGCCGAGGCTGGGCAGCACCCGCTCGATGTAGTTCATGAACACCGACGACGGGCCCACCACCAGCACGCCGCCCTTCTCCAGGCGCGCGCGGTTGGTGTAGAGGAGGTAGGCCGCGCGGTGCAGCGCGACGACCGTCTTGCCGGTGCCGGGGCCGCCCGCGATGATCGTGACGCCCTGGTACGGGGCACGGATGGCCTCGTCCTGCTCGGCCTGGATGGTGGCGACGATGTCGCGCATCGTGCGGCCGCGCGCTCGGCTGAGCGACGCCATGAGCGCGCCCTCGCCGAAGATGGGCAGCTCGGACTCGGAGGAGCCGTCCAGGAGGTCGTCCTCCAGGCCGACGACGCGGTCGTCGCGGCAGCGCAGCACCCGACGGCGGACCACGCCCATCGGTTCGGCCTGCGTCGCGCGGTAGAACGGCTCAGCGGCGGGGGCGCGCCAGTCGATGACGAGGGGCTCGTACTCGGCGTCGCGGACGCCGATGCGGCCGATGTAGCGGGCCTCGTCGGAGGTGAGGTCGATGCGGCCGAAGACCAGACCCTCGTGCTCGGCGTCGAGGATGGCGAGGCGGCGGGCCGCCTGATAGGCGAAGGCGTCGCGCTCGAACAGCGCGGTGCCGTCCTCCTCGCGGAAGAAGTTGGTGCGGTCGGAGAGGTAGATCTCGCGGCCCGCCTGGGCCATCGACTTGGCGCTGGCGGTGGCGGTGGACAGGTTGGCGTAGACCTTGTCGACGTGGCGCTGTTCCAGGGCGATTTCGCGTTCGAGGTCGGCGCGCGAAGTACTCAACTCAATGCATCCTCTGGGTGAGACAGACAGTCAAGCCTACTCGGTCGGTGGGTGCGGGGTCGCATCGCGTTCGCGGGCTGGCGACGCCGCCCCGCCGTCGGCCACCCCTGCCGCGCCGTCGGCCGGACGGGGTTGAGCCTGACTCGCGGTCTGCGGGGGTTGGTTGAGCCTGACTCGCGGTCTGTGAGGGCCAAATGAGCCTGAGGCGAGTCTCGTCCAGAATATGAACGATCAAAGGCCAGAATCCACCGTCGACCACCGAATCAGGCTCATCGCCTCTTCCAAGCGCCCGGCCGGGACGAGCCTGCTACATGGCTCGACGGAAATATGAACGATCAAACAGCCCATATCGGCCGTCGACCACAGAATCAGGCTCAACCCACCCCCGCAAGCCGCGAGTCAGGCTCAACCGACGCCGCCGGACCGCGCGTCAGGCTCAACGCGACACCACGCCGCGCACGCAGATTTGTCGCGACATAAGTAGCAACCTGAAATCAACCATCCACCGTTCCGCTCGACGGTTAGTCATGTCAAACTTTGCCCCATGGATCCGACTCGCCAGCGTCTCTTCCCAGGCCTCTTCTTCATCGACGCGGTGCTCGAGGCCGCGGACACGAAGGCGGAGATGTCGCGCCGCATCACGGTGCAGTACCTGCAGCGGGCCGCCATGGCGGGCATCCTCATCGGCACGTTCTACCTCGCCTACTTCGCGGTCAGCGCCGTCTTCGCCGGCATCCCCGCCCTCGGCGACGGCGGCCCGGGCCTCGGCCGTGCGGTCGGCGCGTTCGTGTTCGGCTGGGCGCTGGTGTTCATCTACTTCACCAAGTCGGAGCTGCTGACTTCGAACATGATGGTCACCTCCATCGCCTTCTATCACCGACGGCTGCGGCCGATGCACGGCCTGCTGCTGCTCGCGCTGTGCTACCTCGGCAACGCCATCGGCGGGCTCCTCCTCGGCGTCATGGCCCGCTACTCGACGCTCACCGCCGGCCACGTCGAGGAGAAGATGCTGGCCGCCGTCGAGGTGAAGCTCGGCTACATGGCGACGGCGTCGGGCATGGGGGACCTGTTCGTGCGCGCCATCCTCTGCAACCTCATGATCAACGTGGCGATGCTGCTGGTCTACAACGGCTTCCTCAAGGACTCCATCACCATGGCGCTCGCGATGGTGATGTCGGTGTTCATCTTCGCCTTCCTGGGGCTGGAACACTCGGTGGCCAACACCATCCTGTTCACCATCGTCGGCTTCGGCCCCGGCATCGACGTGTGGCCGGCCCTGGGCAACGTGGCCATCGCGCTCGTCGGCAACTTCATCGGCGGGGGCGTGCTCATCGGCATGTACTACGCCCACGTCAATGACGGCCGCTGGCTCGACGGGCGTCGCGGCGCGGCCCAACCGCCCCAGGAATTGGCCGGACAGGTACCCCCTGGGGCATAGTGGGGTTGCCCGAGCAGTCACTCTGATGGAGGACCCGATGGACACCGACAAGCCCCGGATCAGCGGATTCACGTGGACGGTGATCGCGCTGCTGGGGGTCGGAGTGGTGCTGCTCGGCGTGTTCGCGCGCCCGGCCGGGCCGTCGACCGCGGCCGCACCCACGAGCTCGGCCAGCGACACCGAACCGCCCGCCACCGTCGAGACGCCCGCCGAGAAGTCCGCCGAACAGGTGCAGGCCGAGGCCTTCCTCATCGAGACGCTCCCGCGCCGCGTCGACGGCGACCCGCTCGCGATGGGCAGCCCCGACGCCCCCGTCGTGCTGACCGAATGGGCCGACTACCGCTGCCCCTTCTGCTCCGTCTGGGCGGAGGAGACGCTGCCCGAACTGCAGCGCTACATCGACGACGGCACGCTGCGGGTCGAGTTCCGTGACCTCGCCATCTTCGGCGACGAGTCCGTCCGCGCCGCGACCGCGGCCCGCGCCGCCGGCCAGCAGGGCCGCTACTTCGAGTTCGCGCACGCCCTCTACTCGGCGCTGCCGAACGAGGGGCACCCCGACGTCACCGACGAGACCGTGCTCGGCATTGTCGCGGACCTCGGGCTCGACGAGGAGCAGTTCGCCCGCGACTGGGCCGACCCGGCCCTCGCCAACGCCGTCCTCAGCGACACCCTCGAGGCGCAGCAGATGGGCATCACCTCGACGCCGGCGTTCGTGATCGGCGGCCAGTTCATCGCCGGCGCGCAGCCGCTCGAGGTGTTCGAGCAGGTGATCGACGACCAGGCCGCGCTGCTCGGCTGATGGGAATCGGGTACGCCGGCGCCTTCCTCGGCGGCACGGCGGCGCTGCTCAGCCCCTGCGCCGCCATGCTGCTGCCCGCCTTCTTCGCCTACGCCTTCGGCCGCTCGACGGCGACCCTGCTGGGGCGCACCGCACTGTTCTACCTGGGGCTGCTCGTCACCCTCATCCCGCTCGGGCTGACGGCCGGGGCGCTCGGCGGGCTCCTGACGACGCACCGCTCGACCGTCGCGACCGTCGGCGGCGTGGTCCTCATCGTGTTCGGCGCGCTGCAGGCCCTCGGGGTGCCGCTGCCGATCCCCGGGCTCCGCTCGGCCGGCCGCGACCCCCGCGGCGCCGTCGGCGTGGTGCTGCTCGGCATGACCTATGGGCTGGCGGGCGCCTGCACCGGCCCGCTGCTCGGGGCGGTGCTGACCATGGCGGCCGTCGGCGGCAGCTCGGTCTACGGCGCGATGCTGCTCGCGATGTTCGGCCTCGGGATGGTCGTGCCGCTCGTGCTGCTCGCCGCGGTGTGGGACCGCCTCGGCGCCGGTCGCGGGTGGCGCCCGCGCCAGCTGCGCTGGGGGCCGCTGACGACGTCGTGGCCGGGCATTGTCTCCGGCGTGCTGTTCGTCGTCATCGGGGTGCTGTTCCTCACCACCGACGCCACCGCCGCGCTCGGCGGGCTGCTGGACGCGTCGGGGCAGTACCGGCTGGAGTCGTGGCTGTCCGGCGTCGGCGGCCGGGTGCCGGACCTCGCCGTCGTCGGTGCGCTGCTCGCGGTGGGCGGCGTCGTGGTGTGGGCTCGGCTGCGGCGTCGCTGACGCTAGCGGGGGGTCCGGCGCCCGCCCGGCCGGAACTCGCGGTTCGTCGGGCGGGAGTCCTCGCCCGTCAGCCGCTCATGCGTCTCGTAGACCGCCAGCGCCGCGCTCGCCAGCTCCGCCCAGGGCTCCGGGCCGGCCGGTGAGCACGCCGACGCCGCGGGGACCTCCGCCACGACGGCGGGGCGGCGCAGCACCGCGCGCGCGGATCGCGGCGCCAGGCCCCACGCGAGGTCGGGCCGCACCCGGGTGAAATCCCAGGTCAGGGCGCCCGGCCAGTGGATCACCGGCCAGGCGCCCGTGTGGTCGACGATCTCCGCCTCCGCGGGCCCCGACGCCGGCGGCCCCGCCACGACGGCGGGCGCCAGGGCCGCCGTCGCCCAGCGGGGGCGACGGGGCCGGCAGTCGACGGCGGGAGCGTCGTCGGTGCCGTCCACCACGGCGACGCGCCGGGTGGCGAGCCGGTCCGCCAGCAGGTCGACCAGCCGGCCGCCGGGCTGGGGCAGGCCCGTGTCGTCGACGAGCCGCCAGCGGCCGAACGTGCGCTCGACGACGAGCCGCGTGGCCAGCAGCCCCGGCGCCCGGCGGGAGCGGGTGCCGGCCACGGGGGCCAGGTCCTGGATGAGGCGCGCTAGGTGGGGGTGCCCGGCGCGGTCGGCGACGTCATCGAGGGTGCGGTCCAGCAGCAGGGCGCGCCGGTCCGCGGCGGTCCGCGGCGCGTCGGGGCGTTCGACGCCGAAGCGGCGCGCCGCCAGCCAGGCGTCGTCGAGGGCGTCCAGAGTGTCGCGCCACCGCCCGGCCGCCACCTCCCCGTAGTGCCGGGTGAGCACGGCGAACTGCCTGCCGCGCTCCGTCGGCAGCTCCAGCTCGGAGCCGTCCGCGAACCGGTGCACGGCTGGCGGCGCCTCGACCAGGGCCAGGCCGGCGCGGGCGAGTTCCGCGTCGAGGGGGCGGCCGGTCTTCTTGAACAGGTCGCGCCAGGTGGCGGGCAGGGTGACGACGGGGGGCAGCGCGCCGGCCCCCGGCGCCCAGCGCCCGCCCAGGGGTTCCCCGGCCAGATCCAGGCGCACGCGATGGCCCAGTTTCGCGAGCCGAGCGGCCGTGGCCATGCCGGCCAGCGTGCCGCCGCGGATCGTGAGCATGCCGCTCAGGATAGGGCTTGACGTTTCGTCGGTGGGGGGTCGTATAGTGATAATCACCGAACGCCTGTTCGATTAGTTCGGGGAAGCTCTGGTTGAACAGGCGTCGGTGAGGGGCCGCCCCGGCCCGGCGCAGCTTCGACCCCTGCGCAGGGCCGGGGCTCCCGGGTCGAGCCACACGTGTCCATTTCGACGCCATCCCCGGGAGACAGCCATGCGCACCTACGACGAGCCCATCCACGTCCTGTTCCGCGACGAACCGCGCCAGTTCATCTGGCGGGGGCGGCTGCTGCTGGTCAAGGAGATCCAGGGCCGGTGGAGCCGCGCCACGCCCTGGTGGACCGGCCCGCGCGTGCGGGCTGCCCGGGGCGAGGAGGTCGCGCCGCGGGGGGACCTCCTCGGGGAGCGGGAGGTGTGGCGCGTCGAGGCGGGCAACGGGCGCCAACGCGGCGTGTACGAGCTGGCGCGCACCGTCGACGCCGAGGACTGGGTGCTCCGGGCGGTGTTCGACTGATGGGCGGATTCGTCCACCTCAGGGTGGCCTCGGGCTACTCCTTCCAGTACGGCGCCTCCCACCCGAGCGACCTCGTGGCGGAGGCCGCCGCCCACGGCATGGACGCGCTCGCCATCACGGACCGCGGCGGCCTCTACGGCGCGGTCCGGTTCGCCAAGGCCTGCCTGAAGGCCGGGATCGCGCCCATCGTCGGCGTGGACCTGGCCGTCCGCCCGGACGGATGGCGCCCCGAGCGGCGCCCGACGGCGGCCCGCGGCGGCCCGCTGCGTGACGAGCGGCTGCCGCGCGCGGTGGTGCTGGCGGGGTCGCGGTCGGGATGGGGCGTGCTGTGCGAGCTCATCTCGGCCGCGCAGCTGACGGGCGAGCGCGGGGATCCCGTGGTGACGCTGGAGATGCTCGGCCGGTACTGCGCCGGCAGGGACGTCGCGGTGCTGCTCGGCGCGGATTCGGAGGTGGGCGCGGCCCTGGTGGCCGGCCGCCCGGACCGCGCGGAGGAGGCGGTGCGTCGCTGGCGCACCGAACTCGGCTCCGTGCTGTGGCTCGCCGCCACCAACCACCGCGTGGGCGGCCGGGGGCCGGCATCGGCGCACCAGGCGGCCGGGATCGTCCGGCTCGGGGACCGCCTCGGCGTGCCCACCGTCCTCACCAACATGGTGCGCATGGCGCGCCGCGGCCAGGCGGCCACCGTCGACGTCCTCGACGCGGCCCGCCGCCTGGTCCCGCTCGACGTGCGCAACGTGGACCGGCGCAACGCGGAGGGCTACCTCAAGCCGGACGAGGCCATGCGCGAGGCGGCCGACGAGGTGGCCCGGCTCGCCGGTCACCCCGACGGCGGCGCGCTGCTGGCCGCCACCCGCGGGCTCGCCGAGCGCTGCATGCTGGACCCCATCGGAGACGTCGGGCTGGGCGAGATCCGGCTGCCGGAGTTCGAGACGCTCGGCACCACCGTCGAGCAGGCGCCGTCGGCGCTGCGCGCCCGGTGCGAGGCCGGGCTGGTCGAGCGGCACGGGACCATCGGCCGGGAGACCGCGGACCGGCTGGACGACGAGTTGTCCGTCATCGGACGGCTGGGGTTCGAGTCCTACTTCCTCACGGTCGCGGACGTGGTGGGCCTCATCCGCGGCCTCGGCATCCGGTGCGCGGCCCGCGGTTCGGGCGCCGGCAGCCTCGTCAACTACGCCTTGGGCATCTCGGGGGTGGACCCGATCCGGCACGGGCTGATCATGGAGCGCTTCCTGTCGCCGCTGCGGCAGGCGCTGCCGGACATCGATCTCGACGTCGAGTCCGCCCGCCGCACCGAGGTCTACGACACCATCCTGGAGACCTTCGGCGGGCAGCGCGTCGCGTGCGTGGCCATGATCGAGACCTACCGGGTGCGGCACGCGGTGCGCGACGTCGGGGCGGCGCTCAGTCTGCCGCCCGTGGAGATCGACGCCATGGCCAAGGCCTTCCCGCACATCCGCGCCCGCGACGCCCGCGCCGCGCTGCGGGACCTGCCCGAGCTCCGCGCCGCCGGGTTGGGGGAGGAACGCCTCGACGTCCTGTTCTCGCTGGTCGAATCCCTCGACGGGCTGCCCCGGCACATCGCGCTGCACCCGTGCGGCGTGATCCTCAGCGACTCGTCGCTCAGGCAGCGCACCCCGCTGGAGGCCAGCTTCGGCGGCTACCCGATGAGCCAGTTCGACAAGGACGACGTCGAGGACCTCGGCCTGCTCAAGCTGGACGTGCTGGGCATCCGGATGCAGTCGGCGATGGCGCACGCCGTCGCGGAGATCGGGCGCACCCGGCCCGTCGGCCCGCCGCCGGACATCGACGCCCTGGACCCCTTCGACGATCCGGCGGTCTACGACATGATCGCCCACCGCGCCACGCTGGGCTGCTTCCAGATCGAGTCGCCCGGCCAGCGGGAACTGGTCGGCAAGTTCGGCCCCGAGACGTTCCACGACATCATCGTCGACATCTCCCTGTTCCGGCCCGGGCCGGTGAAGTCGGACATGGTCACCCCCTTCCTCGAGGCCCGCCAGGGCTGGACGGAGCCCGAGTACCTGCACCCCAGCCTCATCCCGGCGCTCGAGCAGACCCACGGCGTCGTCGTGTTCCACGAGCAGGTGATCCAGATCATCGCCATCGCCACCGGCTGCAGCCTGGCGCAGGGCGACGAGGTGCGCCGCGCGCTCGGGGACCGGGAGGGACAGGCGCAGGTCAAGGAGTGGTTCTGGCCCAAGGCCCTGGCCCGCGGCTACGACGAGCACATGGTCGAGCAGATCTGGTTCATCCTCGAGTCGTTCGCCTCGTTCGGGTTCTGCAAGGCGCACGCCGCGGCGTTCGCGCTGCCCACCTACCAGTCGGCGTGGCTGAAGCGCTACTACCCGGCGCACTTCATCGCCGGCATCCTCACGCACGACCCGGGCATGTACCCCAAGCGGCTGCTGCTGGAGGAGGCGCGGCGCATGACCATCGAGATCCTCGGCCTCGACGTCAACCGCAGCGTCGGCCAGTACCGCGCCGAACGCCTCGACGGCGCCGAGGAGGGCATGGCGCTGCCGGAGCACCTCGCCATGGGGGCGCCGCCCACCACCGACGGGCTGCCGCAGATCGACGGCTGGGGCATCCGGCTGTCCCTGGCCGACGTCAAGGGCATCGGGGAGGCGGAGATCGACCGCATCGTGGCCGGCCAGCCGTACCTGTCGCTGACGGACTTCTGGGAGCGGGCGCGGGTCGCGGAGCCGGTGGTGGAGCGGCTGATCCTCGCCGGCGCGTTCGACGGCCTGTACCGCATCGGCCGCCGCGCCGCGGTGCAGCGTCGCGGTCAGGTCACCCGCCGCGACCTCCTGCTCGCCCTGGCGGACCTGCACCGGCAGCGCCGGGCCGACGAGCGGGCCGTGGCCCGCGCGAAGGGCCGCCGCCCCCAGGCGCTGGGCGACGACCCCGGCGAGCTCGCCCGCGCCCAGACCCAGCGGGCGTTCCGCGCACCGCAGGCGGTTCAGGGCGTGCTGGACTTCGGCGACGGTGACGGCGGCGCGGAGCCGACGGCGGACGTCGTCGCCACCGGGCTGCCGGAGATGGACGACGAGCAGCGCCTCAAGGCGGAGCTGGAGATCCTCGGGCTGGACGCCAGCCGGCACATCATGGAGCGCTACCTGCCGCTGCTGCGCGCCCTCGACGCCACCAGCTCGCGGACGCTGCTGCAGCGCCGCAACCAGTCGGAGGTCCTGGTCGCGGGGGTGAAGGTGGCCACGCAGACGCCGCCGGTGCGCTCCGGCCGGCGGGTGATCTTCCTCACCCTGGACGACTCGACGGGGCCGGTGGACGCCACCTTCTTCGAAGACGTGCAGGGGCCCTACGCCGCCACCGTGTTCTCGTCGTGGATGGTGCTGGTGCGGGGGAAGCTCCGCCGCACCGGCCCGCGGGGCGTGTCGATCCGGGCCACCGGGTGCTGGGATCTCGGCCACCTCGACGAGGTGTGGCGCTCGGCGCTGGACCAGGGGGCGACGGAGGCGGAGGCGGTCGCGGCCGTCGTCGCGGTACTCGACGAGGTGCCGGAGGGCTACAGCCTGGTGGGCGAGTGGCGGCCGGCGGGCGAGGACTCCGCGGACCCGGGCCGGCGGCCGGCCGGGGAACCGGCGGGGGAGACCGACGAGGCCCCCGCCGAGGAACCGCCACCGGACCCGCAGGACCACACCCGCGCCGGCGGGATGGGCCGCCGTCGGGTGCTGGTGCACGCCAGCGGGTTCCGGCAATCGCCGTACGCCGACATCAAACCCGCCGGCACCGGCGCCGCGGAGGCCCCGCGGAAACTGTGGCACTCGAGCCCCGGAAGCTCAGGGAGGTAGACGATGCGCGTCATCGCACACGTGGACATGGACGCGTTCTACGCGTCGGTGGAGATGGCCCGCCACCCGGAACTGCGGGAGGTGCCGATGTTCGTCGGCGGCTCCACCCGCGGGGTGGTGCTGTCGGCCAACTACCCGGCGCGCAGGTTCGGGATCACGGCCGGGATGCCGGCGAGCCGGGCGCGTCGGCTGTGCCCGCAGGTCGCCGTCGTCCACCCGGACTTCGACCACTACACGGCGGTGTCCGACGGTGTCCGCGAGATCTTCGACACCCTCACGGACCGGGTGGAGATGGCCTCCATCGACGAGGCGTTCATCGACCTCACCACCGCGCTGCGCCGCCTCGGCGGAGACCCGGAGGCGGTGGGGGAACAGCTGCGCGCGCAGGTGATGGACGAGCAGCGGGTCGCGTGTTCCGTCGGCATCGGGCCCAGCAAGTTCATCGCGAAGCTCGCCTCGAAGCAGGCCAAACCGGACGGCCTGGTCCGGGTGCGCGACGAGGACGTCATCGCGTTCCTCCACCCCCTCCCCGTGGAGGCCATCTGGGGGGTGGGGGAGGCGACGGCGGAGCGGCTGCACCGGCTCGGCCTCAGCACGGTGCGGGACCTGGCCACCACCCCGCGCGCCACGCTGCAGCGGGCGCTGGGCGACAACCAGGGCGCGCTGCTGTTCGACCTCGCCTGGGGCCGCGACGACCGCTCGGTGCTGGCCCGCGAGCCGGCCGAGCACAGCGTCGGGTCGCAGGAGACGTTCCCGCAGGACACGGACGATGTCGCGGTGGTCGCCACCGAGATCCTGCGCATGGCGGACCGGACGGCGTCGCGGATGCGTGCCCGGGCGATGGTGGGGCGGACCGTGACGCTGTCGGTGCGGTTCGCCGACTTCACCACCATCACCCGCACCGGGACCCTGGCGGCCCACACGGACCGCACCAACGACATCTACGCCGAGGCGATGCGGCTGTTCAGCCGGCTGCATCTGCAGCGCGCCCGGATCCGGCGCGTCGGGGTGCGGGTGGAGAAGCTGGTGCCCGTGACGGACACCTACCAGCAGCCCGCGCTCGACGAGCCGGTGCATGGCTGGACCGATGCGGAGCGGGCCATCGACAAGGCGGTACTGCGGTTCGGGCCGCGGGCCGTCCAGCGGGCGCGGCTCACCCGTCGTTCGGACGCGCAATTGATCCACGCCTGATACACCCCCGAAACGGACGCTGAGCACGATGGGGGAGATGAAGCTCCTTGTCATCGCACCGGCCACCAGTTACGAGCCCGGCCCTTTCGGGGATCTGCTCACCCGCCTCGCCGAGGACGCCGTCGAGACCGCCCGACGCGAGGGGTGGACCCCCACCCTCATCGGGCTCGAGGACTGCGGCGACCACCGCTGGCAACCGGCGCTGGCCGCCGCGGATGCCGTCGTGATCCTCGGGGGGCACGACGTCGACCCGCGTCTCTACGGCGGGCCCCTCGACTATCCCGGCTCCGGCGACCACCTCGTCACCGCCGACCGGCGTGCCCTCATCGTCATCCAGGCCTGCCGCGCCGACCGGCGGCCCCTGCTCGGCATCTGCCGCGGCATGCACCTGATCAATGTGGCGTACGGCGGCGACCTGATCCCGCACCTGGTCACGCACCTCAACCACCGTCGGCCTGAGGGCGACCCGATGCGAGACCACCTCGTCGACGTCGCGGCCGAGTCCAGCCTCGCCGCGGTGCTGGCCGAGCGGCAGGTCACGGTGCGCAGCTCCCATCACCAGGCGATCGGCGTCCTCGGGCGGGGTCTGAAGCCCGTCGCGTGGGCCACGCATGACGGCGTCATCGAGGCGGTCGAGGATCCGGAGCGGCCGGTCTTGGCCGTGCAGTGGCACCCGGAGGATCAGGGGGCGGAGCCCGACCAGCTCCCCGCGCTGCTGGGGTGGCTGGCGGCGGAGCTCCGCGGTGCGACGGAGCGGGAGCGCCCGGCGTCCTGACCCTTCCGGGGGGAGCGAAAGGTCAGAGGTCGCCCTGCTGGCGACGACGCCACCGCTCCTCGAGCTTGTCCATGAAGTCCTGCGACGACGCCGTGGGCTGACGCGGCGCGCCCTGGGTGGGCCGACGGCTGGGTTGACCCCCACCGTCGTCTCCGACGCGGCGCCACGAGTTGATCCCGACCAGCGCCGCCGCCAGCATCACGAGGAAGCCCAGCACGCTCACGGCCGGATGCACCTGCACCCCGACCAGCAGCACCACCACGCCGACGATGAACCCCAGCCCGGCGAGCGCCGCGCGGCGCCGGTGGATCCGGATGGACGACGACCCGCGCAGCGTGTCCGCGAGCTTGGGGTCCTCGGCCATGAGAGACGCCTCAAGCTGCTCCAGCAGCTTGCGTTCTTGCTCAGACAGCGCCATCGGATCTCCCTCGTCAGCCTTTCGTCAATTCTACGCACCCAGGTCAACCCGGCGTGCCGCAAGGAGCAGCGACGGCGGCCCGAGCAGCGCCCGTGCCCTCACTGCCGGCGTCGCGTCACGCAACAGCGCCGCCCGGAGCGCGCGCACCTGCGCCGGGAGCCGGTCGACGTCCGTGCCGGTCCGCGAGAACTGGCTCACCTCGACGGTGTGCGCGATCTCCCGCAGGGTGGCGGCCGCGCGCTGCGGCAGGTCCGCCGCCATGGCCGCCGCGACGGGGCCGGGGGAGCCGTCGGGGAGGTCTCGTCCGACGTCGACGAACAGCGCCTCCACCTCCGCCCACGCCGCCGCCGCGGCGGTGCGACGCGCCTGCCCCGGCCGCAGCCGCCACACGCGCAGCGCGATGCGGATCAGGGCGGGCAGCGCCAGCAGCACGAGCAGCGACAGCCCCGCCACCACCCAACCGGCGACGCTGACGTCGGTGTCCTGTCCCGGGGCGGTCGGGCGCAGTGTCGGGGTGGGGGCGGCCGTCGGCTCCACGGTGGGCGGCTCGAGTGACGCCGACGTCGTCGGGGTCGGCGACGGGGACGCGCTGCCCGTGGGGCGTTCGGCGGGGTCGGTGTACTCGGGCGGCCCGTCGAACGCCGGCGTCGGCTCGAACGGCACCCAGCCCAGGTCCTCGAGGAACAGCTCGGGCCAGGCGTGGGCGTCGTGTGCCGTGACGCGGTAGGAGCCGTCCTCGAGCAGCTCGCCGGGCGTGAAGCCGACCGCCATCCGGGCCGGGATGCCCTCGATGCGCGCCATCGCGATCATCGCGGCCGCGAAGTGGATGCAGTAGCCGGAGCGGTCGTCGAGCAGGAAGGAGCTGATCGCGTCGGTGCCGGTGGAGGCCGGGGCCTCGAGGCTGTACTCGAACGCGCCGGACCGCAGGTACTCCTGGATCGCCAGGGCCTTCGCCCCGGCGCTGTCCGCCCCCGCCACGACCTCGGCCGTCATCGCGGTCACCCGCGAGTCCAGCCCCTCCGGGACCTCCGACGTCGCCGCGAGGACCCCCGATCCGGCCCCGGCCGCCTCGATCTCCTCGCGCGACGGCGACGGCATGGTTGAGATGACGGTGTAGTCCAGGTCGATGGTCTGCTCGAGCCGGTCCGGCCCCGAGGCGACGACGCTCAGCGTGTCGGGATCGAAGCTCCACTCCCCGGCGGCGTCGATGGCGTCGACGGCGAACGGCACCGGCAGGTACTCCGACGGCACGCCCGCCATGCTCACCATCACCTCGACCTCGTCGCCGGGGAAGGTGTGTGCCTGGCTCAGCCCGAACGTCGACAACCGCATCGGCAGCAGCCTCGCCCCAGAGGGGGTCAGCTCGGGCAGCGCCACCGTGCGCAGGTACGCGGGACGCCCGTCCGACGTGCGGTAGGTGAGCACCTCGCTGTCGGCGGGCCGCTTGAGGTCCTGTTCGAGCCGGACGGTCGGATCACTCAGCTGGATGGGGCCGTCGGGGCCGGAGTTCCACGGCTGCTTGTCCCCGAGCGGCAGCAGCGGCGCCACCACGAGCGCGAGCGCCAGCGCCGCCGCCCCGAACGCGACGGCGACCTGCAGCCGCGACGCCAGGTACGCCCCGGGGCGCGACGCCCGCCCGGTCGCCGACTCCGCGACACCGGTCGCGCTCAGCAGCACCGCGACATAGCCCGCCACCACGGGCAGCAGGTACCAGAAGGACAGGTCGGTGTCGACGGTGATCGCCGCGACGCCGTAGACCAGCGCCAGCGGCGCGATCGCCCACGCGGGCTGCTCCAGCGCAGTCACGAGCAGTTCGAGCGCCACGACGAGCAGCGCCGTCAGCACGACGACGAGCCACACGATGCCGGGCACCGGCTCGACGGGGGCGGCGCCCGTGCGGATGGCCGTCACCCCGTCGGCGGTCAGCGCGGCGAGAGCGGCGAGCGGGTCGGCGGCGCCGGGCACGAGTCCCAGGCCCCGCCACGCGACGACGCCCGCGACCGCCAGCGCCTGCGCCAGCACCACCAGCAGCCGGGGCGAGCGCAGCAGCGTCAGCCCGACGCCGACCACCGCCGACGCCCCCACCACGAACGCCGCCTCAAGGAGGTGGCCCGACCCCCGCACCATGGGCTCCAGCGGCAGCAGGGACAGCAGCGTCGCCGCCGCGATGACGACGCTGCTGAACGGGTGGTGACTGAACCTCATCGCGCCACCCGTCCCCACACGTCCGGGACCGGCTCGCCGGGGCGGTACGCCTTGACGGTCCAGCCGTGGTTGCGCAGCAGGCGGCAGGCGTCGTCGTGGTCCTCCGAGGGCCGGCCCCAGGCGCGGGCATCGGGGACCAGGGCGATGAGGCTGCGGGCGCGCCCGCCGGCGGCGGCGAGCGCGGCGGCGTCGGCGGCGTGCAGCAGCCCGGTGGCGGCCAGGAGGGAGGCCGACGTCGCCAGCGCCTCCGGGTTCGCCACCGCGGTCCCGAGCCACGTCTCCTCGGACTCGTCGAGCTCGGTCAGGGCCTCCAGCATCGCGTGCCGGGCCGCGTGCCCGACCGTGTGCCCGGAGGCGAACACCGTTCCCGACGGGGCGAGCACGGCCAGGCGGTAGCGGCCCTCGACCAGCAGGGCGGCGATCGACGCGACCGCCGACACCGCCCACTCGAGGCTTCCGGTCGGGCCGGACCCGAGGTGCGCGGAGCGCCGCGTGTCGACGATGAGCGTGCTGGAGGGGTCCCAGGGGTGTTCCTCGAGGCGCACCATGAGGTCGCCCTGCTTGGCGGTCATCCGCCAGTGCACGCGCCGCATGCCGTCGCCGTGCCGGTGCTCGCGGACCAGGACGTCGTCTTGCCCCGCCTGGCCGATGCGCTGCGGCGTGGCGTCGCCTGCCGCGCCGAGCCCAGCACCACCCGCGAGGTCGCCCAGCGTCCAGATCCGTGGGGTGACGCGGAGCAGCGAGGTGCCGCCGGCCGCCGTGAAGCGGCGGCGGGCCAGGCCGAAGGGGTCGCCGGCGGTCCCCAGCAGCGGGCCCACCTCGAAGCGGCCGCGCTTGTCGGCCTGCAGTGTGTAGCCGACGGCCTGCCGCCAGCGGCCGAAGCCTCGGGCGATGACGAACCCGACCCCGCCGCCCAGCTCCGCGGGCGCGTTGTCGACGAACTGCAGCGCGCTCGCCTGCGCCGGGGCCTGGTTGGCGACCTGCAGCACGGCGTGCGTGGCCGAGCCGACCGCGATCGTGTCCGGAGTGAGTGTGCGGTGCTGGCTCACCCGGGGACGGGCCAGCTGCAGGTACACCGCGGCGAGCAGCGGCAGTGAGGTCAGCGCCAGTCCCAGCCAGACGAGGTCCCGCTCGCCGAGCCAGGCGGCGCCCGCGGTCGCGGCGGCGCCGCACAGCAGCAGCGCCAGCCCACGCCCGGTCAGCCGGGTGCCCCGCCTCGGCAACGCGTCAGCCCCGGTTCGGGGCCTGCGTGGCCTCGACGATGGCGCGCACGATGGTTTCGGGGTCCCGGCGGGAGACTTGGGCCTCGACCGTCGGCAGCACCCGGTGGGCGAGCACCTCGACGGCGAGCGCGCGGACGTCCTCCGGGATGACGTAGTCGCGCCCCGCGAGCGCGGCCTCCACCCGGGCCGCGCGCATGAGGTGCAGCGAGGCGCGGGGGCTGGCACCCAGCCGGAGGTCCGGGTGGCGCCGCGTGCCCTCGACGATCGCGACGATGTAGTCGTTGATGACGGGGGCCACGTACACGGCGCGGATGGCCCGCGCGGCGGCGGCGACGGCGGCGGCGTCGGTCACGGGCAGGACGGTGGACAGCTGGTCTCCGCCGGCGTGGTGCTCGAGCATGGCCACCTCGGCCTGCCGCGCCGGGTACCCCATGGTGATGCGCGCCATGAAGCGGTCGCGTTGCGCCTCGGGGAGGGGATAGGTGCCCTCCATCTCGATGGGGTTCTGCGTGGCGATGACCATGAACGGCTCCGCGAGCCGGTAGGTGTGGCCGTCGGCGGACACCTGGCCCTCCGCCATGGCCTCGAGCAGCGCCGACTGCGTCTTGGGGGAGGCGCGGTTGATCTCGTCGCCCAGCACGATGTGCGCGAAGATCCCGCCGGGCTTGAACTCGAACTCACGGGTCGACTGGTTGAACACCGACACGCCCGTCACGTCGCTGGGCAGCAGGTCAGGTGTGAACTGGATGCGCTTGACGTCGCCGGCGATGGCACGCCCCAGCGACTTCGCGAGCACGGTCTTGCCGACGCCGGGCACGTCCTCGATCAGGAGATGCCCCTCGGCCAGCAGCACGGTGACCGCGGTGCGGATCTGCCGGTCCTTGCCCTCGATGACGCGGGCCATCTCGGCCGCTATCCGGCCGGCGAGCTGGGACACCTCGGTCAGCGAGGGGATGGCGGTCTGATTCACCGGGACTCCTTGGGTGGCGTGCGCGCCGAGACGGCTCTCCCAGCGTAGACGCGGGCGCAACGGGGGAGTCAACACGCCACAATGTGGTGCAGTAGTGGAGGGAAGTGGGGTACTGTGGGGCTCGGTGGAGCGTAGTGGAGGGAAAGTGGAGCGAGAGGGGGTGCCTGGTCGATGTTTCTGGGGACATACACGCCGAAGCTGGACGAGAAGGGGCGCCTCATCCTGCCCGCGAAGTTCCGCAACGCCCTCGAGGACGGACTCGTCATCACCCGCGCACAGGAGCGGGCGCTGGCGGTCTACCCCAAGGACACCTTCGAGGCCCTCATGGCGGACGCGATGAAGGCCCCGAGCACCGTGAAGCAGGTCCGCGACTACCAGCGCATGATGACCGCGGGCGCCAGCTTCGAGATTCCGGACCGGCAGGGGCGGGTGACCATTCCCCAGATCCTGCGCGACTACGCCGGCCTGGACCGCGACGTCGTGGTGATCGGTGCGCTGAACCGCGCCGAGATCTGGGACGCCGAGACATGGCACACCTACTCGGCGGAGAGCGAGGAGCGCTTCGCCGGGATGGACAACGAACTCACCGCCTTCCAGGGGTGAGACGGCTCACCCGGTGGTTCCCGGCCGGCGGCCCTGACTTCACTTCCCCGATGTCAGGTCCACTCCGGAAGGGAACCTCCGGGTGAGGCGGACACAGCAACAGCTAAGAGGGTCGAGACACACACGATGCAGGGCTTCGCCGACGTCCACGAACCGGTCATGCGTGACCGCATCGTGGAACTGCTGCGCCCGGCGCTCCAGCGCCCGGGCGCCGTCTACGTCGACGGCACCCTCGGGCTGGCCGGCCACGCCGCCGCGATCCTCAGCGCCTGCCCCGAGGCCAGACTGATCGGCATCGACCGAGACCCCGACGCGCACGCCGTCGCCCGCGAACGGCTGGGCGACCTCGCCGAGCGCGCGACCCTCGTCCAGGCGGTCTACGACGAGCTCCCCGACGTCCTCGACGACCTCGGCATCCGTCGCGTCCACGGCATCCTGCTCGACCTCGGCCTGTCGTCGCTGCAGATCGACCGCGCCGAGCGGGGCTTCGCCTACCGGGTCGACGCGCCCCTCGACATGCGCATGAACCCGACGGAGGGCGCCACCGCCGCCGACGTGCTCAACACCTACCCCGTCGGCGAGCTGGCCAGGATCCTCAAGTGGCACGGCGAGGAGCGGTTCGCCGACCGCATCGCGCGGGCCGTCGTCGCCGAGCGCGCCCGGCAGCCCTTCGACCGGTCGGCACGCCTGGTCGAGGTCATCTCCGCCGCGATCCCCGCGGCCGCGCGCCACACCGGGGGGCACCCCGCCAAGCGGACGTTCCAGGCCCTGCGGATCGAGGTCAACCGCGAGCTTGCCGCCCTCGAGGGAGTGCTGCCGGCCGCCGTCGACGCGCTCGCCCTGGGCGGCCGCATCGCCGTCCTCAGCTACCACTCGCTGGAGGACCGGCTCGTCAAGCGCACGTTCGCGGCGCGGGCCACCGACCGCGCCCCGCGCGACCTCCCCGTCGTCCCCGACGAGCTCAAGGCCGAACTGACCCTGCTGACCCGCGGCGCCGAGCGCCCCACCCCCGACGAGATCGCCCACAACCCCCGGGCCGCGTCCGCGCGGCTCCGGGCAGCCGAACGCACGAAGGAGGCCGCAGCATGAGTGCACAACCGGTGACCGCCGACGCCCCGACCGCCCCCCGGCTGAGCGTCGTGCGCCCTCAGCCGACGACGGTGTCGGTCATGGGGTTCGTCGGCATCGTCGCCCTGCTCGTGGCGGCCGGCCTGGCTCTGGTCATGATCGTCACCACGCAGGTGGGCGCCCAGTCGAAGGAACTGGCGTCGCTGCGGCGGGAGTCCACCGAACTCGGCTACACGGCCGCCGCGCTGACCTCGCAGCTCCAGAAGGTGTCCAGCGCCAACGCCCTGGCGCTGCGCGCGTCCCAGCTCGGCATGGTCCCCAACCCCTACCCGGCGTTCATCCACCTCGCCGACGGCACGGTGACCGGCGTGCCGACCGCGGTGACCGGCGACGAGCTGCCGTTCCTGCGCGGCCGCCGCACCGAGGCGCCCCCTCCGGCAGCCCCGGTGCCGCCCCGCGCGCAGCCGGCCCCGGCTGGGCAGTCCGCCGACGACCTCGTGGCCGCCGGGTCGACGGGGGACTGAGCCGTGGAGAAACGACCCAGATCCGGCCGCGCCACCAACGGCACCACCGGCGCCTACGGGTCGCCGCGGCCGCGCGCCTCCGGCACGAACGGCCGTCCCGCGCCATCCACCCGGCGCGCGTCGACGCCGCGCTCCGCCGCCCGGCCCGCGTCACGGTCCCGCGCCACCGCGCCGGGCACCCGCCGGCCCCGCCGCTACCGCAAGACGCTGCGGCTGCCGGTCGGGCGCGCCACCGTCCGCATCCGCGTGTTCATGCTGAGCCTCGCGCTGCTGCTGTCGGTGGCCGTCGTGCGCGCAGTGCAGCTGCAGGGCATCGACTCGCAGGCCTTCGCGGCGGAGGCCGCCGCCAAGATGCAGTCGACCCGCGACCTGCCTGCCACCCGTGGGTCGATCACCGACCGCAACGGCGTGGTCATGGCCGCGACCGAGCCGGCGATGATCGTGTCCATCGACCCCGACATGATCCGCACCAACGGCGCCGACAAGCGCTACCCGATGAGCGAGAAGAAGCAGGAGGAGGCGGCGGCCGCGCCCGACGCCGTCGCCGAGATCCTCGTCAAGCATCTCGGCGGCCGGAAGTCGACCTACCTGGACCTGATCGACACCCCTGACTCGCGCTACGAGGTCGTCGAGCGCAAGGTACCCGCGGCGGTCTACACCGCCATCAAGGACGACATGGCGCTCGGCTTCGGCGGCGACGGCAGGCGGCCCTGGTACGGCGTGTTCGGCGACCCGGACCCCATCCGCGTCTACCCGAACCGCTCCGTCGCCTCCAGCGTCGTCGGCTTCGTCAACCACGAGGGCAAGGGCGCCGAGGGCCTCGAGTACGCGCTCGACGCCGACCTCGACGGCACCCCGGGCAGCATGGTCTACGACTGGTCCACCTACGGCCGCATCCCGCTCGGCACCAACATCATGACGCCGGCGGTCGACGGCACGTCGTACCAGCTGACGCTGGACTCGGACCTGACCTGGATGGCCGAGCAGATTCTGGCCGAGCACGTGAAGCAGGCCGGCGCCGCCACCGGCAAGGCCGTCGTCCTGAACGTCAAGACCGGCGAGATCCTCGCCCTGGCCAACTCGCCGGGTTTCGACTCGGCCAACCCGTCGGCCGCCGACGCCGAGGACCGCGGCAACCGCGTCGTCACCGAGGCCTACGAGCCCGGGTCGGTGGAGAAGGTCCTCACCATGGCGGCCCTCGCGGACCAGGGGCTCGTCAGCCCGACGACCAAGGTGGTAGTCCCGCCGCGCATCGCGTCCGGCGCCGGCTACGTCCGCGACTCCTTCGACCACGGCACCATCAACCTCACCGCCAGCGGCGTCGTGGCGCAGTCGTCGAACATCGGCACCATCATGCTGACCCGCCAGATGGACAAGGCGCTGCTCGCCGAGTACCTCGGCGACTTCGGCCTGGGTGCCAAGTCCGGCGTCGGCCTGCCCGGCGAGACCACCGGCAGCATTCCGGGCGCCGACATGGCGGACTACACCCGCGACCAGGTGTCTTTCGGTCAGGGCCTGTCGGTCAACGCCATCCAGATGGCCGCCGCCATCAACACGGTCGCCAACGGCGGCACCTACGTGCAGCCGACCATCATCAAGTCCGCGACGACCGCCGACGGCACCGCCGTCGAGCTGCCGACCCCCGCGACGCGACGCGTGGTCTCCGAGGAGGCGGCCGACGCCACCCTCACGATGATGGAGGCCGTCATCGGCCTCAACGAGTCGCGCGCCATCCCCGGCTACCGCACCGCCGGGAAGTCGGGCACCGCCCAGCGCTACGACCCCACGTGCAAGTGCTACAACGGCTTCACCGCCTCCTTCGTGGGCGTCGCGCCGGCCGAGGACCCGCAGATCCTCGTCTATGTCGTCCTCGACCAGCCGACCAACGGCAACCTCGGCAGCCGGCTCGCGCTGCCGGCCGTGAACGAGATCCTCTCCCTGGCCCTGCCCCGCTACAACGTGGCCCCGTCGACGACGCCCGCGCCGGAAACCCCGCTAACGTTCGACTGATGGACAGCACGCTTCGCCCGCCCGAGCCGCCGCCCGCCCCCTTGGCGGGGCTGCTCGAGGGATTGGACGTGGCCGGGGATCCCGGGACGGCCGCCATCACCGGTGTGACGCTCGACTCGCGGGCCGTGCGCCCGGGCTGGCTCTACGTGGCGCTGCCGGGGACGTCGACCCACGGCGCCGCCTTCGTGCCGCAGGCCGTGGCCGCGGGCGCGGCGGCCGTGCTCACCGACGCCGCCACGGCGCCCTCGCTCACCGACGTCGCCGTGCCCGTCCTGGCGGCGGCAGATGCCCGGCACGCGGCCGCCGTCGTCGCCGCCCGCTGCTTCCGCGAGCCGGCCCGGGACCTCACGATGCTCGGCGTGACCGGCACCAACGGCAAGACCACGACGGTCGCGCTCCTGCAGGCCGGACTGCAGGCCGCCGGCCGCCTGACCGGCACCATCGGCACCATCGGCTTCCGCCTCGGCGACGAGGAACTGCGCTCCGCCCGCACCACCGTCACCACCCCCGAGTCGCCGGACCTCCAGGCGCTGCTGGCCGTCATGCGCGACCGGGGCGCCGACGCGGTCGCCCTCGAGGTGAGCTCCCACGCCCTCGCGCTCGCCCGCGTCGACGGGATCGAGTTCGACGTCGTCGGCTTCCTCAACCTCGGCCGCGACCACCTGGACTTCCACGCCGACCTCGACGACTACTTCGAGGCCAAGGCCCGGCTGTTCGAGCCGGGCCGTTCCGCGGCCGCCGTCGTCTGGACCGACGACCCGAAGGGCCGCGAGATCGCCGGCCGGGTCGCGGACCATGGCGGGAGCCGGCTCATCACCGTCGGCACCTCTCCCGACGCGCGCTATGTGCTGACCGGGTACGAACCCGTCGCGCCCCTCGGCGGCCGCGCCACGCTGCTGCGCGACGGCGAGACCCTCGAGCTGGAGCTGACGCTGCCCGGCGAGTACAACATGATCGACGCCGCCGTGGCCTTCGCCATGCTCGAGGCCGTCGGCGTCCCTGCCGACGAGGCCCTCGCCGGGCTGCGCACCGCACAGGTGCCGGGCCGGATGCAGCGGGTCGACCTCGGCCCGGGCGCGCCGCTGGTGGTGGTGGACTTCGCCCACACCCCGCAGGCGGTGGGGGCGGCCGTCGCCTCCCTGGCCGGGCTCGGCCGCGTCGTGACCGTACTTGGCTGCGGCGGCGACCGCGATCCGGACAAGCGCCCCGAGATGGGCGCCGCCGCCGCGCGCGGCAGCGACCTCACCGTCATCACCGACGACAACCCGCGCAGCGAGGACCCCGCCCGCATCCGGGCGCAGACGCTGGCCGGCGCCGAGGCGGCGCTCAGGCCCGGCGCCGAGGTCCTCGAAGTCGCGGGACGGCGCGCCGCGATCGAGACGGCGCTGCGCGGCGCAGGGCCGGATAGCGTGGTGGCCATCCTCGGCAAGGGGCACGAACGCGGCCAGATCCTGGCCGACCGCATCGTGGACTTCGACGACGTGGAGGAGGCGACGCTGGCCTGGCGGCGCCTCAGTGAGGAAGGAGCGTCCCATGCGGCCGCGCAGCATCTCTGACCTGGTCGACCTCATGGCACCCGGCGCCGTCGAACTCGTCGGCGACCCGGACCCCGTGGTGGGCCCCGACGTCGTCATCGACAACCGGCGCGCCACGCCCGGAAGTCTGTTCGTCGCCATCCCCGGCGAGCGGGTCGACGGCCACGCCTTCGCCCCTGCCGCCGTCGAGGCGGGCGCCTCCGGGGTGCTCGGCATGGCGCTCACCGACGCCGACGTCCCGCACCTGCTGGCCGAGGACTCCGTCACGGCCCTCAGCTGGCTGGCCCGCGGCCTCGTCCGCGAGGCCCGCGCCCGCGGCATGGTGAGCATCGGCGTCACCGGCAGCTCCGGCAAGACGAGCACCAAGGACCTCATGGCCCAGGTGTTCGAGGCGGCCGGCCCGACCGTGGCTCCCGTCGGCTCGCAGAACAACGAGGTCGGGGTCCCGCTCACCGCCTGCCGGATCGACGACGACACCGCCTACCTGGTCTCCGAGATGGGCGCGCGGGGCATCGGACACATCGCCTGGCTCACCTCGCTCGTCGGACTCGACGTCGGCGTGTGCCTCAACGTGGGCCACGCCCACGTCGGCGAGTTCGGCGGCGTCGAGGCCACGGCCCGCGCCAAGTCGGAGATCGTGGCGGACCTCGCCGAGGACGGCTGGGCCGTCCTCAACGCCGACGACCCGGCGGTCGCCGGCATGCGGTCGGCCACCCGCGCCCGCATCGCCTGGTTCGGCGAGGGCGACCTGCCCGACGGCGACCTGCGGGTGACCGCCCGCGACGTGCGACTCAACGCGCTGAGCCAGGCCTCCTTCGACCTCGTGGTCCTCGACCCCGACGGCGAGCGCAGCGCCCAGGTCAGCCTCGCCGTGATCGGCCGGCATCAGGTGTCCAACTCGCTGGCGGCCGCGACCGCCGCGCTGGCGGCCGGGCTCGAGCTCGACCTCATCGCGGACGCGCTGTCGTCGGCGTCCCCCCGGTCCGACTGGCGCATGGAACTGCACCGGCGCCCCGACGGCGTCCTCATCCTCAACGACGCCTACAACGCCAACCCGGACTCCATGGCGGTCGCGCTGACCACGGCCGTGGAACTGGTGCAGGGCACGCGCGCCGAGCACCCGGCCGCCCGCGTCGTGGCCGTCCTCGGAGACATGCTCGAGCTGGGCCCGCTGGCGGCGGGCCTGCACGAGGAGCTGGGCCGGCGGGCCGCAGATGTCGGCGTGGGCGAGGTGGTCGCGGTCGGTGATCTGGCCGGCCACATCGTCGCCGGCGCGGCCGCCGAGGGGGTGCCCGCGCGAGTCGCGGCTCGTGCGGACGTCGCCGCGTCCCTTAGCCTTGGCCCCGGCGACGTCGTCCTCATCAAGGGGTCGCGCGGCGTCGGACTCGAAACGGTGGCGGCCGACCTGGCCGGCGGAGACGGAGGCGCGAAGTGATCAACATCCTCACCGCGGGATCGTTGTCCCTCCTCTTCGCCATGGTGGGCACGCCCTGGCTGATCAAGTTCCTCACCCGCCGCCAGTACGGCCAGTTCATCCGCGACGACGGCCCCGCGGCGCACCACGTCAAGCGCGGCACCCCCACCATGGGCGGCCTCGTCATCATCGGCTCCGCCGTACTGGCCTACACCCTGTCCCACCTCATCCGCTGGCAGGCCCCCAGCCTGTCGGGCGTGCTGCTGATCGGCCTGGCCGTCGGCATGGGCTTCCTCGGCTTCCTCGACGACTGGGCCAAGATCTCCCAGGAACGCTCGCTCGGGCTGACGCCGCGCGGCAAGCTCATCGGCCAGTTCGTCATCGGCGGGCTGTTCGCGTTCCTCGCGCTCAACTTCCCCGACGAGCGCGGCCTGACCCCCGCCTCTCCGGCCATCTCGTTCCTGCGCGACATCCCCTGGCTGACGCTCCCGCTGCCCCTCGCGGTGCCGTTCATCATCTTCCTCATCTCGGCGTGGTCGAACGCCGTCAACCTCACCGACGGCCTCGACGGCCTGGCCGCCGGCAGCGCCACGCTGGTGTTCGCCGCGTACACGGTGGTCAACATCTGGCAGTTCAACCAGTGGTGCGCCCGGGCGTCGACGGCCGGGCCCCGCTGCTACGAGGTCCGCGACCCGCACGACCTCGCGGTGGTCGCCATCGCCTTCGCCGGCGCCTGCTTCGGCTTCCTGTGGTGGAACGCCAAGCCGGCCAAGATCTTCATGGGCGACACCGGCTCGATGGCCATCGGGGCGGCGCTGGCCGGCCTGTCGATGATGACCCGCACCGAGCTGCTGCTGGTCATCCTCGGCCTGCTGTTCGTCATCGAGGTCGGCTCCGTCGCCCTGCAGGTGTCCTACTTCAAGGCCACCAAGGGCAAGCGCATCTTCAAGATGTCGCCCATCCACCACCACTTCGAACTGCTCGGGTGGGACGAGGTCACCGTCGTGATCCGCTTCTGGATCATCGGCGGCCTCTGCGTGGCGCTGGGCATCGGGATCTTCTACGCCGAATGGGTGGTGGGACAGTGACCAAGGACTGGATGCGCGACGCGAACCGGCTGTCGGACTGGCCGTCGGCCAACGTCGTCGTCGCGGGGCTCGGGGTGTCCGGGTTCGCGGCCGCGGACGGACTCATGTCGCTGGGCGCCAACGTCACGGTGCTCGACGAGTCGGAGGCGCACGCCGACAAGGCGACGCTGCTGCGCCACCTCGACGTCACCGTCGTCCTGGGCAAGGGCGCCACGGCCCAGCTGCCGCCCGGCACCGACCTCGTCGTCACGTCCCCGGGCTGGCGGCCCACCGCGCCGCTGCTGCGCCAGGCCGCTGCGGCCGGGATCCCCGTGTGGGGGGAGACCGAGCTGGCGTGGCGCATGATGCAGCCCGACCGGGTCATCCCGTGGCTCGGCGTCACCGGCACCAACGGCAAGACCACCACCACGCAGATGCTGGAGTCGATCCTCATCGCCGACGGCCGCCGCGCCGCTGCCGTCGGCAACATCGGCCGCCCGATCATCGAGGCCATCCTCGACGACACGCAGTACGACGTGTTCGCCGTCGAGCTGTCCAGCTTCCAGCTGCACTGGATGAACAACGTCAACCTCCACTCGGCCGTCGTCCTCAACGTCCACCCCGACCACCTCGAGTGGTACGGCGGCGAGGACCCCATGCAGGGCTACATCGCCGACAAGGCGAAGATCTACCACGGCGTCACGCACAGCTGCGTCTACAACGTGGCTGAGCCGGTCACCGAGCGCATGGTGGAGGAGGCCGACGTCGTGGAGGGCGCCCGCGCCATCGGCTTCACGCTGGGCACTCCCGCCGTCTCGATGCTCGGCATCGTCGACGACCTCATCGTCGACCGCGCCTTCGTCGAACAGCGCCGCGACTCCGCCCTGGAGCTGGCCAAGGTCGCCGACGTGCAGCCCTACGCGCCGCACAACGTCGCCAACGCGCTGGCCGCCGCCGCGCTCGCCCGCAGCTACGGCGTGCGGGCCACCGCGGTGTCCGAGGGTCTCAAGCGGCTGCAGCTGGCCGGGCACCGGATCCAGCAGGTCGCCGAGGACGGGGGAGTGCGTTTCGTCGACGACTCCAAGGCCACCAACCCGCACGCCGCGAACTCCGCCATGCAGGCGTACTCCTCGTTCGTGTGGATCGCGGGCGGCCAGGCCAAGGGCACCACGTTCGACGACCTCATCGAGCGGCACCGCGGGAAGATGCGCGGCGCCGTCGTCATGGGCGTGGACCGACAGGTCATCGCCGAGGCGCTGGCCCGACACGCGCCCGATGTCCCGGTGCGCGTGTTCGACAGCACCGAGACTGAGGTCATGGACGAGGTGGTCGCCGTGGCGGCCGGCATGGCCCGGCCGGGCGACGTGGTGCTGCTCTCCCCGGGCTGCGCCAGCCTCGACATGTTCGACAGCTACTCGGCCAGAGGCGACCGGTTCGCCGAGGCGGTGCAGCGCTACCTCGCGGGATAGGAGTGGTTGATGGCGTCCGACGCAGCGTCCCCGGCGCGCCCGATCAGCTTGTGGTCCCAGGTCCGCGCCCTCGCGGCCTCCCCGATGGCGCCGTTCTACTTCATCGTCGCCAGTGTCGCGGCCCTGGTCGGCGTGGGCAGCCTCATGGTGCTGTCCGCGTCGTCGGTCATCGCGCAGGCCGAGGAGGGGGACCCGTACTACTACACGATCCGGCAGCTGCAGTTCCTGGGCATCGGACTGCTCAGCGCGTTCGTGCTCATGCGCATCAAGCCTGACGTCCTGCGGCGCATGGGCTGGTTGGTGTGGGCGCTGGCCGTCACTCTGCTCATCGCCGTCCTGACTCCGCTGGGCGTCGTCATCAACGGCAACCGCAACTGGCTCGTCATCGGCGGCTTCCAGTTCCAGCCGTCCGAGTTCGCGAAGCTGGCGCTCATCGTGTGGTGCGGCGCCCTGTTCCACATCAAGCGTTCCCGGCTCCATGAGCCGATCCAGATCGCGATCCCCTTCGTGCCCCTCGGCGGGCTCATCCTGGCGCTCGTGCTGGCCGGCAAGGACCTCGGCACCGGCCTCATCATCGGCCTCATCATGGTGCTGGTGCTGTTCTTCGTCGGCACGTCGATGCGCATCCTCGCACCCCTGGGCGCCGCGGCGCTCGGGCTGGTCATCCTGCTGGTGTACGGCTCCGGCAACCGCATGAGCCGCATCCAGATCTTCCTGGACCCGTCGTCGAACAGCGACCTGTCGTCCCAGCCGATGGCCGCCCTGTACGCCTTGGCCTCCGGCGGGTGGTGGGGGCTGGGGCTCGGGGCCTCCAAGCAGAAGTGGGGCGGCCTCAAGACCGGCGCCCACACCGACTACATCTTCGCGGTCATCGGCGAGGAGCTCGGCCTCTTCGGGGTGCTGCTCATCATCGCGCTGTTCGCCCTGCTCGGCTGGGCGGGGCTGGAGACGGCCATGCGCGCCGACACGATGTTCAACCGGGTCGTCGCGGCCGGCATCACCGGGTGGTTCCTCGTCCAGGCCGTCATCAACATCTTCGTGGTCCTGCACCTGCTGCCGGTCCTCGGCGTCCCGCTGCCGTTCGTCTCCTACGGCGGCTCCGCGCTGCTGGCGACCCTCATGGCCGCCGGCGTCCTGCTCGCCATCGCCCGCGACACGCCCGAGGCGCGCGCGCACCTCGCCGCCCGACGACGAACCGGCCGCCCACGCATGACCAGCGTCATGGCAGCCACCAAGGAGGACTGAATGGTCAGCATCGTCATGGCCGGCGGGGGCACCGCCGGCCACACGTCGCCGCTCATCGCCACCGCGAAGGCCATCCAGGAGCGCCGGCCCGGCGCCGGCATCGTCTGCATCGGCACCGCCAAGGGCCTCGAGACCCGAGTCATCCCGGAGGCCGGCCTGCCGCTGAGGCTCATCGAGCCGGTGCCGCTGCCGCGGACGATCAACCTCGACCTGATCAAGTTGCCATACACGCTGACGCGCTCCGTGCGGCAGGCGTCGCGGATTCTCCGCGAGGCGCGGGCCGACGTGCTGGTCGGCTTCGGCGGGTACGTGTCCATCCCCGCCTACCTGGCGGCGCGGCTGCGCGGGGTGCCGGTGGTCGTGCACGAGGCCAACAAGCTGCCGGGCATCGCCAACCGGATCGGGGCGCGGTTCGCGGCCTTCGTCGGCACCACCTTCGGTGAGACGACCATGCCCGGCGCCCGGCTGGTCGGCATGCCGATGCGGCGCTCCATCACGCACCCGAGCGTCGAGGCGGCCGAGGCCCGCGCGTCGTTCGGGCTCGACCCGGACCGCCCGACCCTGCTGGTCAGCGGCGGCTCCCAGGGGGCCCGCAGCATCAACCTCGCCGTCGAGGCCGCCCGCGACGACATCCTCGCCGCCGGCATCCAGATCCTCCACGTGCTGGGTCCGAAGAACTTCACCCACGCGCACGTCGCGCACCGTGGCCCCTCCGGCGCCGAGTACCGCCCCGTCGAGTTCGTGACCGACATGGCGGTGGCGTACGCCGCGGCCGACCTCATGGTGGGCCGCGCGGGCGCCGGCACCGTGATGGAGACCGCCGTCAGCGGCGTGCCCGTCATCTTCGTGCCCCTGCCGTACGGCAACGGCGAGCAGGCCCGCAACGCCGCCGAGCTGGTGGCCGCGGGGGCCGGGTTCCTTGTCGACGACGCCGATCTGACCCCCGCTAGACTGTCGACGCTGGTGCTGGACACGTTCGGGGATCCCGAGCGGCTCGCCACCATGTCTGCCACGTGCCGGGGCATCTACCCGTCCGACGCCGCCGAGACTCTCGCCGACGCCGTCCTCGCCGTGGCCGAGACCCGAAAGGTGAACTGATGCTCCTCAACCCGATCGAGGTTGTGCCCGCCGAGCAGGTCGGCCCCGTCCACTTCATCGCCGCCGGCGGCTCCGGCATGAGCGGCGTCGCGCGGCTGTACGCCGCCCTCGGGATCAAGACGTCCGGCTCGGACCGCTCGGACTCCACCGCCCTGCGCAACCTCGAGCGCGACGGCGTCACCACCTACGTCGGCCACGACGCGTCGCAGCTCGGCGACGCCCGCACCGTCGTCATCTCGTCGGCCATCCGCGCCGACAACGTCGAACTGGTCGAGGCCCGGCGCCGCGGGCTGCGGATCTGGCACCGCTCGGCCGCGCTCGCCGCCCTCATGCAGGGCAAGCGCGGCGTGTCGATCGCCGGCACGCACGGCAAGAGCACCACCACCGCCATGACCGCCGTCATGCTGAGCGAGGCCGGCCGCGACCCGAGCTATGTCATCGGCGCCCCACTGTCGACGACGGGCACGAGCTCCGCCGTCGGGGCGGGGGAGGCGTTCATCGTCGAGGCCGACGAGTCGGACGCGTCGTTCCTGCAGTACCCCACCGAGATCGCCGTCATCACCAACGTGGAGGCCGACCACCTCATCAACTGGGGCACGCCCGAGGCGTATGCCGACGGATTCCGCGCCTTCGCCACCCGGCCACTGGTGCGCCACGTCGTCATCAACGTCGACGACGCCGGCTCCCGGCAGCTGGCCGACGAGCTGGTCGGCGAGGCCAAGCACATCATCCGCTACGGCGAGGCCGAGGACGCGGATGTGCGCATCACCGACGTGGAGGCGCACGGCAACGGCGTGGCCGCGACCATCACCTACGGCGAGGACTCGGGCCGCATCGTGCTGCAGGTGCCCGGCAACCACAACCTCGCCAACGCCTCCGCCGCCTACGCCGTCGGCCGCGTCCTGGGGCTCTCGCACCAGGAGGCGGTGGAGGCCCTCGGCCGCTTCGAGGGGACCCTGCGCCGGTTCCAGCTGATCACCGACACCGCCGGCATCCGCGTCTACGACGACTACGCGCACCATCCCACCGAGATCCGCGCCGCGCTCACCGCGGCCCGCCGCGCCACTGCCGCCGGCAACGAGGCCACCGGGCTGCACGGCCGGCTCATCGCCTGCTTCCAGCCGCACCTCTACAGCCGCACCGTCGACTTCTCCGACGAGTTCGGTCAGGTGATGACGCTGGCCGACATCGCGGTGATCAACGATGTCGACGGCGCCCGCGAGGACCCCGTGCCCGGCGTCACCGGTCAGCTGGTCGTCGACGCCGCCATCCGCCACGGCGCGGCCGAGGTGCACTACGTGCCCGAGAAGTACGACCTGCCGGCCGCGCTCAACGAGATCGCCCGCCCCGGCGACCTCGTCATCACGCTGGGCTGCGGCGACGTGACCATCGTGGGCCCGCTGCTGGCCGATCTGCTGAAGCAGCGCCCCGACGCCGCGTCGTGACCGAACCGCTCCCGCCCGGCGCCTTCGCGAAGGCGCTGCAGTCGAAGCGCGCCTCGGAGCGCCGCCGCCGCTGGATCCTGCGCGGATCGCTGGCGGGCGTGGCGCTGCTCACCGCGCTCGGCGTGTGGCTCGCGTACTTCTCCCCGGCCTTCGAGACCCGCGAGGTTGTCGTCGAGGGCACGGCCCTGCTGACGTCCGAGCAGGTGACGGCGGCGGCCGCCGTCGAGACCGGGGTGCCGATGGCGCGCCTCGACGCCGACGCCGTGGCCCAGCGCGTTGCCGACCTGCCGGCCGTCCGCAAGGCCACCGTCGAGCGTGAGCTTCCCGGAACGGTGCGCATCGTCGTGGAGGAGCGGACGGTCGCGTTCCAGCGCAAGCGGGAGGGCCAGTGGCAGTGGGTGGACGCCGACGGCGTCGTGTTCCGCTCCGTCGCCGACCCCGAGCCCGGCGTGCTGCAGGTCACGACGTCGAGCGACGACGCCCGCCTGCTGCGCGACGTCGCGACGGTGGCCCGGCACCTGCCCGAGGAGCTGCGGCCGGAGACTGTGCGCATGACGGCCGAGGCCGTGGACCGGATCACGGTCAGCCTGGAGGGCGACCGGACGATCGTGTGGGGGAGCGCGGAGGAGTCGGCTCTGAAGTCGGAGGTCGTGTCCGCGCTGATGTCGGTGGAGGCCGAGGTCTACGACGTCTCCGCCCCCCGCCACCCGACGACGGAGTGATGCACCTCAGGTAACCCTGAAGTAGCACTTGAGGTGATTCCGGATCGATTCGGACGCGCCGTTGGACGGTGGCCGCGGCGCTCCCATAACCTTCGGACCATGGCAAGCGCATCTCAGAACTACCTCGCGGTGATCAAGGTCGTCGGTGTCGGCGGCGGCGGCGTCAACGCCGTCAACCGCATGATCGAGGCGGGGCTCCGCGGCGTCGAGTTCATCGCCGTCAACACTGATGCGCAGGCCCTGCTCATGAGCGACGCGGACGTCAAGCTCGATATCGGCCGCGAACTCACCCGCGGCCTCGGCGCCGGCGCCGACCCGTCGAAGGGCCGTCAGGCCGCCGAGGACCACGCCGACGAGATCGAGGAGGCGCTCAAGGGCGCCGACATGGTGTTCGTCACCGCGGGCGAGGGCGGCGGCACCGGCACCGGTGGCGCGCCCATCGTCGCGAAGATCGCCCGTTCGCTCGGCGCGCTGACCATCGGCGTCGTGACGCGCCCGTTCTCGTTCGAGGGGCGCCGCCGCTCCACGCAGGCCGAGACCGGCATCGAGCAGCTGCGGGAAGAGGTCGACACCCTCATCGTCATCCCCAACGACAAGCTGCTGCAGATGACCGACCACCAGGTCGCCATCCTCGACGCGTTCAAGCAGGCCGACCAGGTCCTCATGCAGGGCGTGTCCGGCATCACGGACCTCATCACCACCCCCGGCCTCATCAACCTCGACTTCGCCGACGTGAAGTCGATCATGAGCCAGGCCGGCTCCGCCCTCATGGGCATCGGCTCGGCCCGCGGCGAGGACCGCGCCCGCGCCGCCGCGGAGATGGCCATTTCGTCGCCGCTGCTCGAGGCGAGCATCGACGGCGCCCACGGCGTCCTGCTCTCGATCGCCGGCGGCTCTGACCTCGGCCTGTTCGAGGTGTCCGCCGCCGCGCAGCTGATCGAGGAGGCCGCGCACGACGAGGCCAACATCATCTTCGGCACCGTCATCGACGACGCCCTGGGCGACGAGGTGCGCGTCACCGTCATCGCGGCGGGGTTCGACGGCGGCCAGCCGCAGCGCCGTCAGGCCAGGCCTGCCGAGCAGCGCCCCGCGCAGCCGTCGCGGCCCACCGCCCAGCCCACGTTCGCCCCGTCGCACCCCGCGGCCCCGCAGGCGGCGGCGATGCCCGGCCAGCGCTCGGCGTCGCAGCAGCCGGTGCAGCACAGCGCGCCGGTGGTCGACGACGACGATGATCTGGACGTCCCCGACTTCATGAAGTGATCGTCGCCACACGGTGCGTCGCCGCGCTCGCGCGGCGCGCGGGGCGCTAGCCTCGACTCAGCACTATCAAGGAGGCAACGTGGGCGTTCGGAAGCTTGCTGCGTGGATGGGTCTCGTCGAGGACGGTCGCTACCGCGATGATGAGCACCAGGACGTCGACGACCTCACCGACGACTTCGAGGTGTATGAGGAGCGCGAGGAGATGAACCCGGTGGCCCCCCTGCCGACCCGTCGGCCGACGCCCGTCACGCCCCTGCCGCAGAAGGAGGTGGCGGACCTCAGCCGGATCATCAGCGTGCGGCCGCGCTCCTACAACGAGGCCCGGGTCATCGGGGAGAACTTCCGCGACGGCATCCCGGTGATCATGAACCTGTCGGACATGGAGGACGGGGAGGACAAGCGGCTCGTGGACTTCGCTGCGGGCCTCATCTTCGGCCTCAAGGGCAACATCGAGCGCGTTTCCAGCAAGGTGTTCCTCCTGTGCCCGCAGAACCTCGTCGTGGGGCCGGAGGACAAGGAACGCATCGCGTCCGGCGGCTTCTTCAACCAGAGCTGAGCCCGTGGTCGCGACTCTGCTCTGGTGGCTGATCGGGCTGTACATCTGGGTGCTGCTCGGCCGAGTCATCCTCTCCTGGATCCCGATGTTCGCCCCCGGGTGGACGCCGCGCGGCGTCGTGCTGGTGGTCGTGGAGTTCATCTACACCGTGACCGACCCGCCGGTGAAGGCGCTGCAGAAGGTCATCAAGCCCATCCGGATCGGCGGGGCCTATCTCGACCTCAGCGTCCTGGTGCTGTTCATCGTGCTGCAGATCGTGCAGTCGATGGTGTGGCTGATCCCGTTCTGACGGCCCGGAACCCGGAGTTTCAAGTCGCGCTGTAGCTGTTGGCCGCAGCGCGAGGCGCTACGCTAGCCTGAAACCGGCCGGCCGCAAGACCGGCGGAACTCGACGATTATTGGAGCAACTATGAGCCTGACCCTGGATGAGGTTCGCCAGGTCCGCTTCCGGATGTCGCGCCGTGGCGAGACCGGCTATCAGGTCGGTGACGTCGACACCTTCATCGACAAGGTGGAGCTGACGTTCGACGAGTTCGAGAAGGAGCGCGAGCGCATGCGCCGCGAGCTCGACTCGGTCCAGCAGGTCGGGGTTTCCGCGGGCGACGACGCCGGCAACGGCGAGGCGCTGCGCGCCAAGGACGACGAGATCGCCTCCCTCAAGGCCGAGGTAGAGCGGCTCAACTCCGCACTCAGCCAGGGCGGCGACGCCAACGCCGCGCTCGCCGCGTCCGAGCAGCGCGTGCGTGAGCTCACCGCCGAGAACGAGCAGCTCCGCTCGCAGCTCGAGGACGTCCGCAGCGAGTACGACCGCGTCCGCACCGAGCGCGTCACCTCCGGCGGCGGCACCCAGCACCTCACCGTCAGCGCCAGCGAGGACGCCGCTCCGGCCGTCACCCGGCTGCTCCAGATGGCGACGGACCAGGCCACGACGCTCGTCAACGAGGCCCAGGCCGAGGCGGAGCGCAAGCTCGCCGAGGCCGAGCAGCGCGCCAACGAGATCAAGACCGACGCCCGTACCAAGGCGGAGCGCATCGAGTCCGAGGCGCGCGTCAACGCCGAGCAGATGACCAGCGAGGCCTCGTCTCGCGCTGCCGCCGTCGATCAGCAGGCGGCGGACCGCCGCCGCGAGCTGTTCGCCGACCTCGAGCGCGAGCAGGCCGAACTGACCGGCAAGGTGGACCACCTCCGCGCGTTCGAGTCCAGCTTCCGGGACAACATGTCCAGCGTCCTGCGGCGCTTCATGGACACCCTCGAGTCGTCGCACGCCGAGCCCCAGGAAGTGCCCGAGCTGGCGCAGCGTCGGGAGTCCGACACCCCCCGGCTGGATGCCCTCGCCGGCGGGGATCACCAGTAGTCACAGCATCCATCAACTGGCCGGCACCCGCTGTGGTGTCGGCCAGTTGACATGCTCGGGCGGTGGTGTACCCTTCCCGAACACCCCTGCACAGGAGAAGCGAGAAATGTCAACGTCGAAGCAGTCGTCCGCTCCCCAACCGGTCCTGCCGGTCCTCGACGGCGAGGAGCCCTGGACGGACGAAGAGGTCGCGGAACAGCGCGCCGAGCTCCAGGATGAACTGGAGCGGCTCGAGCGTCGCATCGCGGCCACGGAGGCGGAGCTGGACGCCCTGCTGCGCGGCGGCACCGACGGCGCGGGCCGTGACCCGGCTGACGTCGGCAGCATCAACTTCGAGCGGGACCAGGAACTGTCCCTGGCGCAGAACGTCCGGGAGATGGCCGAGCAGCTGAGGCTCGCCATCCACCTGTTCGACAACGGGGAGTACGGGTTCTGCGAGATCTGCGGCAACCCGATCGGCAAGGGCCGCCTCCAGGTGTTCCCGCGCGCCACGCTCTGCGTCACCTGCAAGCAGCGCGAGGAACGGCGCTGACCGCCCGCACCCGGGGGGTTCGGCGGATCGCGCTCGGGATCGGGCTGCTCGGCCTCGGCGTGGACCAGCTGGTCAAGCTGGCGAGCGTCGCCTACCTGCGGCCCGGGCGCACCGTCGAACTCGTCGGGCAGCTGCTGCAGCTCACCCTCATTCGCAATCCCGGCGCCGCCTTCGGCATGGGCTCGGGGGCGACGATCGTGTTCTCGGCGTTCGCGGTGATCGCCACGGTGGCCTGTCTCGCGGTGGCGCTGCCCCGGATCACGCAGGTGTGGCACGCGGTGGCCCTCGGGCTGCTGCTCGCGGGCATCACCGGCAACCTGGTGGACCGCATCACGCAGCCGCCGTCGCCGTTCCGCGGCCACGTCATCGACATGTTCCAGCTGCAGTACTTCGGGGCGATCTTCAACGTGGCCGACGTCTGCATCACGGCCGCGGCCGCGATGATCATCGTCGGTGGCTTCGTCTCCGACCGGCGCGCGGCCGTAGCCGCGAAGGAGCCGGTCGCCGAGGACGCCCCGTGAGCGTGTTCCTTGTCCCCGACGGCCTCGCCGGGGACCGCGTCGACGCCACGGCCGCGCGCGTGTCCGGGTACAGCCGGTCCCGCATCGAGAGCCTCATCGAGGCCGGCGGGCTCCTGCTCGGCGGCGTCGTCGTCGCCAAGGGGTCGCAGCGGGTCGCCGGGGGAGAGTTGCTCGAGATCGTCGACGACGCGGCCCCCGCCGGGGTGCGGGTGAGTCCGCGGCTGGCCGACGGCCTGCGCATCGTCCACGAGGACGCGCACCTGGTGGTGGTCGACAAACCCGTGGGGGTCGCGGCGCACCCCAGCCTCGGCTGGGAGGGGCCGTCAGTCGTCGAACACCTGGCGGCGGCCGGTGTCGCGGTGTCGACGTCGGGGGCCGCCGAGCGGCAGGGCGTGGTGCAGCGGCTCGACGTCGGCACGAGCGGCCTCATGGTGGTGGCGAAGTCGGAGATCGCCTACAGCGTGCTCAAGCAGGCGTTCCGCGACCGGACGGTCGAGAAGGTGTACCACGCGCTGGTGCAGGGACACCCGGATCCGTTCGCCGGCACGATCGAGGCGCCTATCGCCAGGCATCCGGGGTCGGACTGGAAGATGGCGATCGTCGAGGGGGGCCGCCACTCGGTGACCCACTACGAGACGCTCGAGGCGCACCGCGCGGCCACGCTGCTGGAGGTGCACCTCGAGACGGGTCGCACGCACCAGATCCGCGTGCACATGGCGGCGATCGGGCACCCGTGCGTCGGGGACCCGCTGTACGGGGCGGACCCGGTGCTGGCGCAGCGGCTCGGGCTGGTGCGGCAGTGGCTGCACGCCGTCCGGCTCGGCTTCACGCATCCGACGACGGGGGAATACGTCACCTTCGACTCGCTGTATCCCGACGATCTGGCCCACGCGCTCGAGCTGGTGCGCGCCGGCTGACCCCGGCCGGCCCTACGGGCGCCCCCCGCTGCGCCGGTGGGGCCGTTCAGGTAGGGTTTGCTCCGTGCGTAGAGCTAAGATCGTCTGTACCCTCGGCCCATCGGCCGAGACCGTTGACCGCCTCATCGAGCTGCTGAACGCGGGCATGAACGTCGCCCGCCTCAATATGAGCCATGGCGACTACGAGGAGCACGGCAACCGCCTGCGGAACGTCCGCGCTGCCTCCGAAGCCACCGGCAAGACCGTCGGCGTGTTCGCCGACCTCCAGGGCCCCAAGATCCGCCTGGGCCGATTCGAGAACGACCAGAAGGTCTTCCTCGAGAACGGCGCCCGGTTCACCATCACCACCGATGACATCCTCGGCACGCCCGAGCGGTGCTCGACCACCTACAAGGGTCTCCCGGGTGACGTCAACGTCGGTGACCAGATCCTCATCGACGACGGCAAGGTCGGCCTCAAGGCCGTCGAGGTGACCGACACCGACGTCGTGTGCGAGGTCACCGTCGCCGGTCCCGTGTCGAACAACAAGGGCATCAACCTGCCCGGCGTCGCCGTGTCCGTCCCGGCCCTGAGCGACAAGGACGAGCGCGACCTGCGCTGGGCTCTGCACCAGGACGTCGACATGGTCGCCCTCTCGTTCGTCCGCTCGGGCGACGACATCAAGCGCGTCCACGAGATCATGGACGAGGAGGGGCGCCACGTCCCCGTCATCGCCAAGCTCGAGAAGCCGCAGGCGATCGCCAACCTGCAGGACATCATCGACGCGTTCGACGCGTTCATGGTCGCCCGCGGTGACCTGGGCGTCGAGCTCCCGCTCGAGGAGGTGCCGCTGGTTCAGAAGCGCATCATCCGCGCCGCCCGTAAGTGGGCCAAGCCGGTCATCGTCGCCACGCAGATGCTCGAGTCGATGATCTCGAACCCGCGCCCGACGCGCGCCGAGGCCTCCGACGTCGCCAACGCCATCCTCGACGGCGCCGACGCGGTCATGCTGTCCGGCGAGACGTCGGTCGGCGACTACCCGGTCGAGACGGTGTCGACCATGGCGCGCATCGTCGAGAAGACCGAGCGCGAGGGCCACGCCGAGATCCACATCATCGACTGGGACCCGCACACCACCGGCGGCATCCTGGCCAAGGCCGCGGCCGAGGTCGCCGAGCGCATCGGCGCCCGCTACCTGGTCGCGTTCACGAAGTCGGGCGACACCGGCCGGCGTCTGTCGCGTCTGCGGTCCCCGATCCCGATGCTGGTGTTCTCGCCCGAGAAGGCCACGCGTCAGACCATGACCCTGTCGTGGGGTGTCGACACCCAGATCACGCCTGAGTTCACGGACCAGGAAGAGGTCGTCGAGGCCGTCGACCGGCACCTGCGTGACCGCGGCATGATCGAGGTCGGCGAGCGCATCGTCATCGTGTCGGGCTCGCCCATGGGCATCCCGGGCAAGACGAACAACCTGCGCGTCCACAAGGTCAAGGAGCTCGGCGAGACCAACTGAGTCTGCCGGCTGAAGCCGAGAAGGGGAGCCCTGCGGGGCTCCCCTTCGTCGTTGTGCCCGGGAGGGGAGTCGAACCCCTAAGGCCTTTCGGCCAGACGGGTTTGAGCCGTCCGCGTATACCATTCCGCCACCCGGGCCGAATGCGTCACACATTGTGCCACACCATGGATCCGGGCGCTGACTGGGCGAGTTGACTCATCAGAAACCTCCGCTTGTGCGGGGTCGTTGCCTCGGGTAGAAACCTCCGGTTAGGTGTGTCGTTGCCTCGGGTGAGGACCTCCGCGTGAGCACCATCACGGATGGAGCTGACGATGGGCCAACGCAAGGCCGTCACGAAGATGAAGGCCCTGGCCTACCGGGGCGCCGACCGGGCGGGCAAGACCCGGATCTTGGACGAGCTGGTCGATCTGACCGGGTGGC